>JAYWHF010000192.1:0-1525 GCA_043777855.1 Gammaproteobacteria bacterium
CACAGTTTAAGTGTCATCCCTAACAAATACTTTATAAAACCTTTTAATTTTCTAAGGATTATCAGTAATGTTTATGTTCAGCTTTGTACTACATTCGAAGATTCGTTGGGTCGCTTTGTTTGGCGTGATCGCGCTTTTGTGCGCTTGTCAAAGCGCTCCTCGTCAGATGAAAGCGGAGGAGCCGATGCCAGAGATGGCTCCTGCAGCATTACAGGTTCCACTAGTCTTGACGGAACGGCAAAAACATATTGGCAGTTTACTGGCTGAAGCGGATTACGCGCTCTCGAGAAATAAATTACTCAACCCCATAAGTGACAATGCCCATGATCGTTACAGATCGGTGTTACTCATGGATACAGAAAATGAACGCGCCAAGCTTGGCCTGCAAACTATTGCGCTGCGTTATGTGGAACTCGCGCGCACGGCGGCGGTGCGGGGCAATATGAGTGAAGCTCAAAGTTTTATTAGATATGCGCGTGGCATAGACAACAACCCGGTAGTTCAAGATGCGGCCGAAACGCTACGCAAACAACTGTCCAGCATGCCCTCGCCTAAGCCTTACAGTGTGGCCGAAGGTGAACAATTATTGGATAGTAAATTACTGCAAGCCCGAGATACAAAAATAGTTATGCAGCTTAGTGACGTAGCACAAAAGGCCAAAAGAACCGGGGATTTTGTATTAATTGTTGCCCGTACTGATGCTGAAGGGCGCTGGATCTATGAACAACTACGCTCTGCTGTGCCGGGTTTTTTAGTGCGTGGTGATATTAAAATAGGGCAGCCTGCGCGCGTTCGATTAGTGGCGTCGTTGGAGTAAAATCTTGGCGACAAAAATAAAATAGAGTAGCTATAAGAGTAGCTTTAAGAGTAGCAATAAAATGCAAAAATCAAGCCTTAGCTTTTTATCCATAATGATCCCGATGGTCTTGTTCGGTACTCACGTTTTATCGTTGAGCGCAGAGACTTTGCCCTCTGGCACCAAGAAAGGCAAATCATTAACTGATTTCAGCGTGGTTAACGCTGTTGTCTATGTGCCTTTGGGGGATAGTCAAACAACCACGGCATTCTTTACATTTAAAAACAACACCGCCAAGCCGATTACTATTACCAAAGTAGCATCGTCGGTAATTCAAAAAATTGAGTTATCGCCACCAGTTTCTCCAGCAGCTGATGCTCCTAACGCTTGGACTATTGCTGCTCATCAAACATTGGTGTTGAACCCGACGAGCCAACATTTGCAATTATCAGGATTGAAAAGCTCACTAAGAACTGGCGACGAGCTACAATTAGAGTTAAGTCTGAGTACTGGAAAGAAGTTGTTAGTTATTGCAAAAGCAAAAAGTGCATTTGATCAGACTCATGGCCACTAACAGGGTATTATCATGCGCGTATTTAAGCGGCTTTCGTTAAAGTATCTTTGGGTGCATGGATTGCGACAAGTCCGCGATGAATATGAAGAAGCGCAACAGGATATTGTGCGTGGTAGTCCTTTACTTCGCTTCTCCGTAGTTGCAATAAGTGGTTA
>JAYWHF010000193.1:0-1523 GCA_043777855.1 Gammaproteobacteria bacterium
AAAAGTAATGGCCAATCCTGATGTACGCGCCCGATTAGAAGCTGCGGGAGCAAGCCCACTGGGCAACACTTCTGCTGAATACACAGCGCAGATGAAGCAGGAACTGGAGGCCATGAAGCGACTTATTACATCGCGAAAAATTAGTTTTGAAGATTAATCGATGAAAACGAAATCGCGATCAGTAATAGTAACGACCCATGCCGAGTTGGAGAAAAGCTTGCGCGCAGCGCTTGGGAGCAGCGTAAGATTTGATGCCACTCACCAAGCTGCATACGCTAGTGATGCATCCAATTACCGTCAAATACCCATCGGCGTCGTCGTACCCAAAAGCATTGATGAAGCCATAAAAGCCGTCGCAATTTGCCATCAATTTGATGCGCCGATTCTGATGCGTGGCGGCGGCACGTCGCAATGTGGCCAAGCGGTCAATGTTGCAGTGGTGTTGGATTTATCAAAGCATTGCAACCAGATCGTCGCGCTGGATGGCGCTGCTCGCATAGCCACAGTTGAACCCGGCGTGGTGTGCTCCACCTTGCTCAATGCAGCACAGCCGTTGGGCTTGACGTTTGCCCCTGACCCCTCTACACGAACCCGTTGCACGCTGGGCGGCATGATTGCCAACAACTCATGCGGCCCGCACTCTGTGATGGCGGGTAAAACGCTTGAAAACGTAGAGGCCTTAGAAATACTGACTTACGACGGGGCGCGGTTTTGGGTAGGACCCACTACAGACCAAGAATTTGAAGCCATCGTGACTGCTGGCGGACGGCAGGCTGAAATCTATAGTGCCTTGCGCATCTTGCGCGACAGCTATGCCGATTTAATTCGGCAAAAATTCCCCACGATCAAGCGCCGTGTCTCGGGCATAAATCTCGATCAGCTTTTGCACGAGAACGGTTTTAATGTGGCGCGCGCACTGGTAGGCACTGAGGGCACTTGCGCAATCACTTTACAAGCCAAGCTGCGCTTGGTACATAGCCCTGAGCATCGGGTTATGCTGATATTGGGCTTCCCAGATATTTATTTGGCTGCCGATGCCGTGCCTGAGTACGAGCCTTTCGAACCCATCGCCATCGAAGGCTTGGATTGGAATTTAATCAGAGGTTTGCAGGCGCGCGCTTTGTGCGCTGAAGAGATTGCCATGTTGCCAAAAGGCGATGCTTGGGTTGTCATTGAGTTTGGAGGCGATAGCCAACAAGCTGCAACAGCGCAAGCCCAGCGCATGGCGAATTATTTTTCATCTCGTCCTAACGCCAGTGTGCATCGCCCTATCCCCTCAAGCGAGCTCATCGTTGATGAATCCGCGCAAAAGATGGTTTGGTCAATCCGAGAAATTGGCGCTTCCGCCACTCAGTTGTCAATTGATCCCACGATGCCCGACCCGCAGGTCGGTTGGGAAGATGCCGCAGTAGATCCACACCGGTTAGGCGATTATCTGCGCGCGTTTCAATCACTGGTGGATAAAAATGGTTACCGCACTAATTTGTTTGGCCATTTTGGAGATGGCTGTGTGCATGCCCGGA
>JAYWHF010000194.1:0-1523 GCA_043777855.1 Gammaproteobacteria bacterium
TCAGGGCTGGGTTATCGATCATTGGTGGGGAAAGAGTTACTTGAGAATTAATAGCGAAAATTGTTGTGCGCCATCATCAAAACCAGATCAAATAATATATTTTGTTTATGTTAAAGGCTGGTACAAGCCTGCTTATATTAAATATTTAACATTGTGAAATGCATACTAGCGAGGCAATCTAATGAAATTATTAGGCGTGTTTATCATATTTATATTCTCAGCATCATATATTGGATCGTGCAGCTACGTTGCTTATGAGAGAAATTCTGCGTTCAATAAGTTGAATATTGGAGACACCAAAGACACTGCTATTAAACTGTTTGGTGATCCGTCAGTTGTAGAGAAGCAAGGAACACCATTCACAAGATATGCAACAAGCCAGTGTAATGATTGCGAAGAAAGACTATGGTATGAAAACAGGTTGGGTTTTGATACTAAAGCTTGGTCAATCGATTTTGATGGCAATGGAAAAGTAATTAAAAAAAATGTCTGGAGTGCTACGTAGATAAAGGATCAATTATTTCTAATCAATCCTTTTTAAAAATAAAATAGCAAAACTCAAGCCCTCGGTATGAAAGTGCGGAGGGCTTATTTTTTTCTTAGTCGCTGTTTTTTTAACTCGCTTGTTGATCGCGCAGTGTGTAGCGCTTTACATCGTGCATAAGCAAAATGCCATCAATCATGGTTTGTATTGTTTTGCGTTCTTCTGCTGGCAACAGCGCGACAGCTTCAAATTGTAGTTTGAGGATAGTAAGCTGGCCAAAAATAAATCGTTACAACCCCTTTAATTCGACCCCCTTTAATTGCTTACATTTCTCCCTTTATTGGCCCAAAATCTTTGGGTGGCTTGCGGTGTTTGGTCGCCGCTTCATAGGCAGAGGCCACTTTCAGAATAGCGTACTCTTCACCGGGGCCCGCCCAAAAACCGATGTTGTAAGGCAGCGGGCTGGCAAGTTTGGACCAAAAGGGGTCAGAGCCCTTTAAGTAATTGGTTTCTTTTTTTAAAGAAAAGCCCAGTACAGAAATGTGCTGGGCTTTTTGTTCTCTTAGTTGCTGTTTTTTTACTATTGCTCGCGCGGAATCTCTTCCGGTTGCAAATCGCGGCGTTTATGAATCACAGCGAGCACATCAATGTGCGTGGTTTTGACTTCATACAAAATGCGGTAAGAGTAAAGCGATGTTTCCCGCACTGCCTCGTCATTCAATTCTGCCACCATTTTTCCTATTTGTGGCGGCTTATCAAGTGCAAGTGATTTGCAAACCAACTCCTCAGAAACACGTTTAGCATAACGTGCAGAATCTTGTGCAATGTAATCATGAATATGACGAAGCTGAGCCTTTGCGTGATCTGTCCACTTCACCATGTTTGAATGTCTTTCAGTAGTTGATCGGCAGGTGTGGATTTGCCTTGTTCGGCATCTTGTTGGCCACGACGAATATTTTCCAACACATAAAGACGATACATAATTTCTTCAATGTCGGCATTATCTGGTAGGCGTTGCAGTGTTTCCAGAGCATCTTGT
>JAYWHF010000195.1:0-12374 GCA_043777855.1 Gammaproteobacteria bacterium
AACTCCTGTGCGGAGCGAAGTACGCGCACAGTGTCATCGATAAACAGTGTTCGTTCAGGATCAAAATTTTCGCGCACTTGTAATTCATGCCAAAATGCCTGAGCTTCTTTGGCGTGCTTAAGCTCGTGCGATGAAATAATAATATCTAAATAGCGATCTATCTCGGTAACTTCAAGTTTAAGGGATAAGCTTTGCGGATGCGCATTCGTGACCAGCAAACATTTTTTACGATTCTGACGCAAGCGGGTTAAAAATTCCGTAACATGTGGCCTGATTTGGATTTTGTGCTTTATTTCAACTTTCAGGCTACGAATATCGACCTTTAGCGTTTTAGACCAGAACTCCAAGCAATACCATTGCAAGGTTCCTTCGTGTTGATTGATATGATCGTTGAGCCGTTGGGTTGCTGTCGTAAAATCTACTTTGTGAATTTGGGCGTATCGTTTAGGCAAATGTTCAAGCCAAAAATAGTTATCGAAATGCAGGTCGAGTAGAGTGCCATCCATATCGAGCATCACCGTATCGATGTTGGCCCAATCTACCTTCAGTTCAGGTTGTAAGCTCGTTTTTAGGTTAGGGTCTATCATTGATTGGTAGCCGTGGATTTAGAAGCCGTAGAGGGCAGTATGCCGACAAAACCCGAGATATTAAAGCGCCATACCGTGATGCACAGCCGTTTATTTCGAGCGGATGAAGTGCATTTGCGTTTTAGCAATGGTACCGAGCGCGTATATGAAAAGTTATGCAGCGGCGGCTCTGGTGCAGTATTGATTGTACCCCTGTTGAACGACAACACTTTATTACTGATACGTGAATACGCCGCCGGGCTTGAAGACTACCATCTTGCCTGCCCCAAAGGCGCTGTGGATTATGGTGAAACTCTCTTTGAAGCCGCGAACCGCGAGTTGAAAGAAGAAGTGGGATATGGAGCTCGTAAGCTGACATTTTTGAAGAAGGTACATTTATCGCCCTCTTATATGGAGCACGGCATAAATATTATTGTCGCTCAGGATTTATACCCCGAATGTCTTGAAGGCGATGAGCCAGAGCCCATTGAAGTTGTTAAGCTACCTTTTACGGATCTTGCCGAATTGTGCATGCGCGATGAAGTGTCTGAAGGCCGCACAATTGCCGCGTTATTTTTGGTGCAAGAGTGGTTGGATAAACAGTTGGCCTGAGGCCAGTATTTCGATGTAATAAGTTAACAATAATTATGATGCTAACGCGGCCTTTTACGATTGATCAACCCTTTTTAGCACAGTTAGTCGCGCTGGCACGCGCGGCGGGCGACGCCATCTTAGACATTTACAACGCTCCAGAAAAAATGCGTGTACAACAAAAAACCGATTTATCGCCTATAACGGCAGCCGATCTAGCCGCTCACAACATCATTGTGCGTAGCTTAGAAACTATTCTGTCCATTCCCATTGTTTCCGAGGAAGCCGCGCTCGCGGATTTTTCCGTACGACGGAATTGGGACCGCTATTGGCTGATCGACCCTTTGGATGGCACCAAAGAGTTTATTGCAGGCACGGGTGAGTTCACCGTGAACATTGCGCTTATTCAGAGTGGCGTGCCCGTGCTGGGCGTTGTTCATGTGCCCTTAATGGATGAAACCTACACGGGTGTTGATGCAACCCTACTTTTTCAGCAGAAAAGTTATGCCGAAAAATATCGCAAAGGGAAAAAAATAGCGGAGCTCTCGACCCGCAACGTGGGGCAGCGTTGGACGGCGCGAAAGAGCCTAGATGTGCTTGCCAGCGCGCGACACGGTGGAACAGAAACAGAGATGCTATTGCAGAATATTGCGCAGCGTTGGCCCGCACCCGTGCAACGGCTAAATGTGGGAAGTTCTCTTAAGTTTTGTTGGATCGCTGAAGGCCGCGCCGATTTCTACCCGCGCCTTTCCCCCACGTGCGAGTGGGATACTGCCGCTGCACAAGCCGTACTTGTAGCGTCCGGCGGTATTGTCGTTAATGCCAATTCATTTGAGTTGCTACGGTGCAATGGCGGCGAAAGTATTATCAACCCCTCTTTCTTGGCCTTCGGCGATTCCCAATTTAATTGGCGCCACATTTTAGGTGGCTAAGCCCATCTAACATCCACTCTGTGACGTTAATTATTCCCAGCTAAAAATTCTGTCTTATTGGCAGGTTTTCATGGCAAAGATATAGCGGTGAGCTACCATGAAAGTGTGAACTGTGTTTATTTTTTCAGATAAACAAAACGGCTTTTTAAGCGGCCGACACTATTGATAATTGTCTATGAGCACTAAGCGCAATCCTACGGTTCAGAGCAAGGACGCGCTAAAGCAAAAGGTCCAGCAGCTTGAGCAGGAATTGTCGCTCTTGCAAGCCCAGCTACGTCAAACAGATTCCCATGCACCCACTTTTTCTAAGGCTGAAAAACCCGGCTTGGTAAAGAATTCATGGCTAATTTCCTTTGGCCACTATTTGTTAATGGAGTCTGATAAAAGCAGCATCTCAACTGCACTGTTCCGCCTAGGGCAGCTGTTTGATTTGGTCGATTGCAGCGTGTGGCGTATTAACGCGCCTTTGCCGGGTACTAGGTCTGCCGATATCAATCGTGACAACTCAAAAGACTATCAATGTTTGGGCCAATGGAAATCAGAAACCAACACCTTGCTGAATGAAGGCGATTGGCTAAACGGAATTTGGCATTCCGGTTCACGCGTTGCTGAGCTGCTGCTTCATGGGCAGCCGGTGGCCTTGTTAGCAATAGACCCGGAGATGAGCCAGTTCACCGCGCCGTTACGCGCCGTAAATATCTTCAGCTCATTGCTTGTGCCCGTGGTGCGCTACAACCTGCTTGAAGGCTTTATAGTTCTACATCGCGGCAATTCGAACGGCTGGTACACTCGCGATACAGAGCGCTTGATGTTTATTGTTGACGCGCTATTTGCTATGCACGATCGGCATCAATTATTGCGTCAGCTAGGTGACCGCGACACGCGCTTTAACTACGCTATAGAAGCTTCGAGCGATGGTCTTTGGGATTGGAATATAACGACAGGTAAAGTCTATTTCAGCCGAAATTATTTACGCATGCTCGGTTACCACTACGAGGACCTACCAGGCAATTTAACCGCGTTAACGGAATATTTTTTACACGCTGATGATGCAAAAATGGTGATGGATCGTTTTCACGCGGCGATAGAAAAACGCGAAACGCATGTTAATTTGCAATTCAGAATGCAACATCAAAGCGGAAAAATATTGTGGATACAGTCAAAGACGAAGTTTTGCGAGCCGGACACGAACGGTCGTCCAACGCGGTGTGTCGGGCTTAATACTGACATCAGCGGGTTTATCAACGCTCACGAAGAATTACTAGCCGCAAAAATTCAGGCCGATATGGCCAATAAAACAAAAAGTGAATTTCTCGCGCGCATGAGCCATGAAATTCGCACACCGATGAATGCGATTATTGGCCTTGGCTATCTGTTTAAAGACACGGCGCTCGACGAGCAACAAAAAAGCTACCTGAGTAGCTTGAACTCCGCTTCTGATTCTCTCCTACATATCATCAACGAAGTGCTCGACTTTTCAAAAATCGAAACCGGCAAGATTGTTCTTGATCAAGCCAATTTCGATTTAGATCAGCTTTTCGAAAAAATTTCACGGTTGTTTGAGATCAGTGCCAATCAAAAAACCTTACGCTTAATTTTTGATATTAGCCCCGAAGTTCCGCGTTTTCTTCGTGGCGATCCCGTGCGTCTAAGTCAAGTTATTGGACACTTGATTAGCAACGCTATCCAATATTCAGATACAAGCGAAGTTATTGTTGGCGTAACGCTCATTGAAGCAACTGTAAAACATGCTCAACTTGAATTTAGCGTAAAAGATTTTGGCGTAGGCATGACCGCCGAACGATTAAAGGTCGCCAATGCGAGCCTAAAAAATCACCTGCGAATTGATACTACGGGTGGTGGCTTTGGGTTGGGTATATGCGGTCACCTTGTTGCATTGATGAATGGCGCTATAACCATAGACAGCGTAGCCAAGCGAGGTTGCAATGTGGTTTTTACCGCGCGATTTGACAACAGCCATTTAGGTGCAAAAAAAATACACGCCTATGCGCGCGATTTAAAAAATATTCGTGCCTTGGTAGTAGACGACAACCCCATAGCTCGGACAGTTATTGGCACTACTGCAAAAAATATTTCCATGACGGTTGATGCGGTAGAAGATGCCGAGCAGGCCTTAGAGAAAATACAGAGTGCAAATGCAGAGGGTAATCCATTTCATATTGTACTTATGGATTATCGAATGCCGGTATTGAATGGAATTGAAGCCGCAAGAATTATTAAAGCCAACGGCGATCTGAGTTATTCTCCGCATATTATTATAGTGTCAGCGTATCACCGCGACGAGATATCGAATCATCTCAGCACCAAAAATCTTGTCGATGAATTTTTGAGTAAGCCAGTCAGTGAATCTCGGCTGTATGAGACTATTAATGAACTTATCAATCACGATAAATTTTTGCAAGAACGAAGTGGTGTTGTTGCTCAGGTTACAGAGCAAGATGAA
The DNA here is from genome assembly GCA_043777855.1 of Gammaproteobacteria bacterium. Lineage (GTDB taxonomy): Bacteria > Pseudomonadota > Gammaproteobacteria > Pseudomonadales > Cellvibrionaceae > Cellvibrio. The sequence goes on from JAYWHF010000195.1 coordinate 4,554, forward strand.
TTGTTGTGTCGTCTGCGAGTTCTTGTAGTTGAAGACAACTTAGTAAATCAACAAGTCGTGCGCGGAGTACTCAAGAAAAAAGCCATTCATGTTGAAATTGCTAACAATGGAATTGAGGCGCTGGCGGCGCTTAATAATCCGAACAGTGACGATTTTGATGTAGTTTTAATGGATTTAGAAATGCCTGAAATGAATGGGATAGAAGCAACTTATGCTATTCGCGCCGGAAAAGATAACTGTGTACGGGATATTCCCATTATTGCGCTCACAGCACAAGCTATGCGAGGGGACCGTGAATATTGTTTGGCAGCTGGAATGAATGCCTACCTGTCCAAGCCCATAAATCCCGAGTTACTTTACTCTACGCTGGCGGAGCAAGTGAATTTGTTTCGCCAGAAAAAAAATGAAAAAAAGCTTATGTAAGTGCAGTGACGATTAACATAGTCGATCAAGATGGAAGATCGAGATAGACGCTAAGAATAGGAAATTAAAATAGAAAAGTAAAATAAAAAGGGCTGCGCAATAAATTATTATGATGCCTGACATAGAAGAATCCGACCGCTTTAGTGACGGCATAGATAGAAAGCAACTGGCGAAGATTAAACAGCGATTTTTGGCGCTTCATCTGGCGCGCTATGAAAGAGCCCGCGCCGAATTTTCTGAGCGGCAACAACATTTTCTAAGTATTCTACCCTTGCTGTTCCATATCAACCATCCGATGCTGCCAGGCTACAGTGGGCATAATACCCCTAGTGGGGTACACGGCTATTCTCCCTCCAAAGAACAGATTCGTAGCGCAAAAATATTTGCGCGCAGCTTTACTCATCATCGCGATTTAAAAGATAGCGATAACGCCATAGATGCACTTTTCCTCATGGGTAGCTTAGGCACTATTGCGCAGTCCAATACAAGTGACGTAGATGTTTGGGTGTGTTACAAAAATGAAATGGATACCCTAGGGCTCGCGGCGCTGCAAAACAAATGCGCCAATCTCTCGGCGTGGGCTGCAAGTGTCGTTCATATAGAAACACACTTTTTTTTAATAAATGCGCAGGAATTTATCCAAGGCCAGCAAGCGGCGCTCAATAGTGAGTCAAGCGGTAGTGCGCAGCATTTTTTATTGTTAGATGAATTCTATCGAACAGCAGTATGGCTCGCGGGTAAGCTGCCTCTGTGGTGGTTTGTACCGACTGACTATGAACAAGAGTACGCTGGCTATGCTCATAATCTATTAAGTAAACGTTTCGTACGAACAACAGATGTTATCGATTTTGGTGGTGTGGCAGTTATCCCTGCCAATGAATTTATCGGCGCAGGTATTTGGCAACTTTACAAAGCTATTGATCAACCTTATAAATCCGTGCTTAAGCTGCTGTTGCTGGAGGCCTATGCTAGCCAAGAGTTCAATGAACCTTTATCCCTTGATCTGAAACGTAGAATCTTTACGGCGACCTTTAGTGTGGTGGATAAGGTAAATGATCTCGATGCTTACGTGTTAATTTATCATCGTTTAGAAAAGTATCTTAGTGCAAAAAATCAACCAGAACGATTAGCACTCATGCGCCGATGTTTTTATTTCAAAGCGGGGAAGAGTTTGTCTAGGACAAACCAGCCGTCAGAAAAATCGTGGCAAATTTTATTGCTTGAAAAAATGGTAAGTATTTGGGGTTGGCCATCAGCGCAGATACGTTTGTTAGATGGCCGTGCCCACTGGAAATCGCCCCACGTATTAGAGGAACGAAATCTATTGGCACAGGAGCTGGATCATTCCTATCGATTGTTAATGCATATGAATAAAAATGGGTTGGGCAATTTGGCGATAAGCGGCAATGAGCTGCTGATTCTCGGGCGAAAGTTGCACGCTGCATTTGAACGAAAGGCAGGGAAAGTTGATTGGCTAAACCCTGGAATATCACAAGATGTTAGCGAGCGAGCACTTTGCTTGGTGCAAGTTGAAGAAGCAGGTGTACTGCTGTGGAAAATTTATCGCGGTGCTCAGCAAGAGGTTCTACTGAATATCTCAACCAATGAGCCGATTAAGCGATCACGTAACTTTATGGAATCGCTAACTTGGTGTTACTTCAACGGAGTTCTCGCCACGGGAACTGCATCTGTTAACACTAAGCTGGATATTCAGAGTACACGTTATCTATTGCAACGCGGGCAAGCTCAACAACTACTTCAGAGTTTGCAAACGTGGTTGCCGATACCACTCGAAAAAAAGTCGCATGAGTCTTACACAAAAATGGCACAACCCGAGCGTGTGTTGCTGTTATTTAATGTCGGCGGCGAACCGCAAGCCGCCCTAAACCGTAAGGGCCTGCAAATGCTCAGTAGTCAGAGAGATGCATTTGGCTACAGCGGGTTAAAAGAAAATTTAGCGATAAGTGCGGACATTATTCAGAGCAATACGTGGGGCGAAATTGTCTGTCGGCATTTTTCCAGCGATGCGTTAATTAATAGCTTGTTATATTATTTGCGTTTAGTTCCTCCACACAAATATGCCACATTGCCAGAATTAACGATTCGTTGTTTTAGTCTGGGCCAAGGAAACATGATTGAGCAGCGCGCCATGGATTTATGGCGTGCGATCATCAGCTGTTTTTATTCGGGCACTCGTTTACGTAGTACGCGTTTTCTATTTGAAATGGCGGGGGAGTATCTGCTACTGCACTTTATTCAGCAGCAGCCGCAAATCCTGCGCTTTAAATCCTATGAAAAGCTGCTGGAAAGACTTAGCTCACCACAAGTTGAATTTAGCCCTATCACGATCGATGCGTTTGCACTGCAAGACAAGCCGTTACGATTATTTTATGACTTAGCAAAGAAATCTGGCATCTATGTGTTCTATAAAATACTGAGTACAGTGGCTGAGGTAAGTGTTGTTGATCAGAAAGGCGTACTCTTCACGAAAACTTTCCCTTTGCACAGTGTACAAGCTTTGCTGCGTCCGTTATGCCGATTTATTCGTTCCGCGCTTGAACGACAGATGTTGGAATATGAACTCTACAACTATGCCTCTGCCAGTGCCGATCTAGCGCAGAATTTTTATATTTACGAGCTATTGGGTGATGAAAAACAAAAAAATATGCATCTGGAGTTACGCTCCATTGGTCAAGATATTAGTCAGCTGCAATTCATTAATATTTGTGCCGTAGCCGAGCCGTCTGAAAGCGTTGGCGAGGCCGCCAACCACCTAAGCTTCACTATGTTTTGTGAGGGAAAAGAATTTTCACAGCTGGAATTTGGCGATGAGCTATTTGCCGTAGTGGCGCGTTATATACTTGCATGTCGTCAGCAAGGAGAAACTTATCCTTGTTATATCACTGACCTCGATTTATCGCTGTGCGAAGATGCTATAGCGCCGCAGACGGGTTTGCAACTCATCCACTACTTACAGATTAAAACAGATCTTGAGCAGAAATTAACGCAGGCGTTGCAGATGCTGTAGAAAACATTAGCTTTTTTGGGAATGGAAATTGTACTCTGTCAATTTTCTCGAAAGTTCGCAGAGTACAATTTTTATTAACTTATTGCCCCTGAAGTTGCGCCAACTTCATTTTGGCGCGCTCACCATTTTCGCCGCCGCCGTTGACGACTTGTTGATAGTAAGCGGCCGCCGCATTACGGTTGCCTTTAGTTAGGGCAACATCACCGAGTTGCTCGCTCGCCATTTGTGTCGGTAAAAGTTTTTGACTAGCGATCAAATCGCGTTCTGCGAGATTGCTGTTGCCTAATTCTTTGTAGGCCATGCCGCGATAAATATAGGGTCGGAAATAGGCCGGGTTAGCTTGAATAGCTTTGTCTAGTGCAGGTATGGCTTCTTGAGTTCTATCTTGTTGCAGTAAAAGCTTACCTTTCATTTCCCAAAACAAATTTTCTTTGGGTTGTTGCGCAATAGCGTTGTCTATTAGGCCCAAGGCTTTGTCGTAGTGTTTATCTTTAGCGGCTTTGAGGGAATCCTCATAGTTTTTATAGGCAAGCTTGTCCTCTTTGACTTGTTTCATCGCCCTATCGAAGGCGTCTTTGTTGCGCACGCCGCCTTTAGGGTATTTGGTGAGTTCCGCGCGGTTGGCAACAACCCGATCGCGCGAAGGTGGATGGCTTGCGAATAAACCTTCGAGCCAGCCTGAGTCCTGCTTATCAAACATACGTACAAATAATTCTTGTAGTTCAACGGCGGCCTCAGGATCGTAGCCTGCTTTTACCATGTATTTAATGCCGTATTTGTCGGATTCTGATTCGTGATCGCGAGAATATTTGGAATTCCACGCGTTGGCACCGTAACCCAGTGCTCCCACGGAAAGGGCGGCGTATTCAGGTTTTTTTGTGGCGACTGCAACACCCGCTAGCAGCACGCCTGCACCCACAAGAACTTGTTGAGTTTTTGCGCTGGCACCGTGGCGCGCGGCGGCGTGAACAATTTCATGCCCGAGTACTGCCGCCAACTGCGCTTCATCGTCTAGCTGTACCAGCAGGCCTCGATTGATCGCGAGCTTGCCGCCGGGCATTGCCCAAGCATTGGGTACATCATTATTTAGCACCACGAACTCGTAGGGTAAATCGGGTACATCACTGACCGCCGCGAGTTTTTTGCCAACTTTGCTTACATAAGCGGTCAGCCCTCGATCCACAGTGTACTGTCCACCCTGTGATTGTTGACTTGGCCCATAATTTTCTCTGCCAGTCGCTATATCTTGCGCCGGCGAATCAAAAATCACTTCTTGTTTTCCTGTTACTGGGTTAACTGCACAGCCTGCTGCACCAAGCATGATAGTGGCGGCGCTCAGTAAGCGAATAAGATGTTTCATGTTTCCTCCAATGCATAATCTTCAAGTCGGATATAATGCCACAAGTTTTTTGAAATGAGATGTTTGTAATGAAAGCACTGCAAGTTATAGAACTTTTCGCAGGGTTGGGTGCGAAAGGCCAGCCGATTGTCGAGAAGCTGCAAGTTCGCGAGCTGGACAACGGCCAGCTACAGTTGGTGCAATCACCGGCGTTTGTGAAAGGTTTGGCGGGCGGCGACGTTATTCGCTGTGACTCGCCCAATCAAGAGTTTGAGATAGTGCAGCGCAGTGGCAATTTGAGTGTGCGTGTGTTTAGCCGTGATGATATTGCGCCTTTGCTTGAGGCGCTAACTCCCGACATCGAGAAATTGGGCGGCGAGCTGGATGTAGAGACTTCGCGGATGCTGGTCTACTCCATTCATGTTAGCTGCGGTTTTAGCACTATCGAGGCCATTCTGGATCAACACGTGGGGCGCGATGGCAAAAGTAGCTGGATGTACGGTAATGTTTATGATCCAACGGACGGCCAAACTTTGTTGCATTGGTGGCACGACATTTTAAAGCCGGAATAGTTTCTGTTGTAGCGCATTGATTTTTTTGAAACATTTTTTTTGAAACACTTTTTTTGAAAATCAATTTGGAACATCTTTTTGGAACATCTTTTTGGAAAAAAGTTAAGTCATGTTGTTATTAATTTCCCCCGCGAAAACATTAGATTTTTCTACACCGCCGCCGACAGCAGCATTTACGCAGCCTGATTTTCTGAAACAGTCCCGTGAACTTATTAAGAATTTGCGTCGGCTCTCCGTTACTGACGTCACAAAACTCATGAGCATCAGTGAAAAACTGGGTGAATTAAATGCTCAGCGTTTCGCTGATTGGCGTACGCCCTTCACGCCAAACAACGCCAAGCAGGCGCTCTTTGCTTTTCAAGGTGATGTTTATACCGGCATGGCGGCGGAAAAATTTTCCTCAGCTGATATTCAATTTGCCCAAAAACATTTGCGAATTTTATCGGGACTTTATGGTCTTTTGCGGCCCTTAGATTTGATTCAAGCCTATCGTCTGGAGATGGGGACGCGCTTCGCAAATTCACGCGGAAAAAATCTTTATGATTTTTGGGGAGATGCAATTACGCATGCACTAAATGATGATTTGGTGGCATCCAACTCAACAACCTTGGTGAACCTTGCGTCCAGTGAATATTTTGGAGCCGTGAAACCTTCGTTGGTGAAAGCTGACATTGTTACACCGGTGTTTAAGGATAGAAAAAATGATCAGTATAAAATTATTAGTTTTTTTGCCAAAAAAGCGCGTGGGATGATGAGTGCATTTATTGTTCAACATCAAATTAGTCGCGTAGAGCAGCTGAAGGAATTTAATGTGGATGGTTATAGTTTTAATCAGTCGCAGTCAAGTGCAACGCAATGGATTTTTTTGCGTGATCAATCGACATCCGTGTAAGTTGTGCGAACGCGGTTACAAAAAAATTAAAAGCTGTTGTAGATAATCACGATTTCGTCTGCATATTCACTAAATATCAACTAGGCTTTGTTAACCGCGAAAATCGGTCTTAGAAGGCGATTGCTTTCGTCGGCATAGAAATTTACAGTTTGCGAACTTGGGATTCTTTCCCGTTTTTACTCTGATCATAAAAGGGCGACTATGACGGTAAGCAACCAGTTCCTTCTCCTTGCTATTGAGCGTATGGCCAGTGTTGCTCCCGTGTCTTACCGTCGCATCTTTAACGGCTATGGCATTTACCATCATGGCGTACAGTTTGCCATTATTATCAATGAGTATTTATATTTCCGAGCGGATAACTTTTCGCGTGATCTCTATATCGCAAAAAAAATGTCTGCCTTTCAGCCCTGCGCTATGGTGGCGGTTGAACCTTGCTTCTTCCAAGTGCCAGAAGAGGTACTGAATCACCCCCCTGAGCTCGTTTATTGGATGCGCATTGCGGTCGAAGCTGCCCAAAATGCCTATTCGCTGGATGACGATGAGTCTCTTACGAATACGTCAGTTCGCCAAATGCTTGGCCGCTAACCGCTCTTAAGTCTTCCCTCCTATTTAGGTAATCTTGAGCTAATCTCTAGTGAATGTACGTGGGAAAGACCGCTATGACGCTCAAAATCTTGATAGTTGATGATGCAAGTTTTATCCGCGATTTGTTTAAGAAGCAGCTGCGAGATCATCCCTTTGGTGTCGAGGGATTGGCTAGGTACACAGTGTGATGGCTAGCGAGAGCAGGCCGGACTCACATGTTATAAAAATTATCATTCGTTTTGTGGACAATGATGTCGACAAGTTTGAAGTTTTGTCGAAGTTCATAGAGCGAATGCAATGAAAATATTTAAGGTGTAAACACGCGAAATTTTTATTCTCCAGAATTTTTAAACCTTACAGCTTTTAGCCCCTCACGACCGCATTAGCCGTTTTAAATGCCAGGCCTACTCCTTCGTAAATTTCCATCCCATGAGAACTTGCGCACTTCATTTGAGTCAGTGTTAAGAGATAATAGAATCAGGCTGCACGGTTTTTCTAGAAAGCACGCCGCACAATATTTCTATAGGTCAATCAACGTATTTGGAGAGTTCATGAAGTTTACAAAATCAAGTCAATTATTGTTTGCGAGTATTTCTGTTACGGGTGTTTTTTTGGGCGCATCTGTTGCAGATGCAAAGCCGGCGGTTAAATCGGTTGCAAAATCTGATGTCAGTTACACTTATGCGGGAATTCAATATACAGATCAAAATATCGACAATTACGATTGTGACCAAGATGGTTTGGCTCTTAATGGTAGCTTTGGTATTGCTGAGAATTTTTTTGCACTGGGGTCATATACCGATGTCAGCGGTAATAGAAATTGTGGGTCTGAAACGCTCAGTGTTGGTGGCGGTTATCATACATCGTTTAACGCAAACTCAAGCATATATGGAGCCCTGAGTTTTGAGGACACGTCTGTTGATTATGGCAATGGCGACTCAGGTTTAGTGTTAGCAGTTGGTTTGCGCGGTTATTTTAATCC
>JAYWHF010000196.1:0-4359 GCA_043777855.1 Gammaproteobacteria bacterium
CTTTCTGGGCGTGGGTAAAACAACGGCTATAACTCAGTTGTTGAAAGCCAAGCCCCAGAATGAAATTTGGTCGGTATTGGTGAATGAGTTTGGTGAAATTGGCATTGACGGTGCCATGCTCAAAACTGCGAATGCGCATGTACGCGAGGTGCCGGGAGGGTGCATATGCTGCGTCGCAGGGCTGCCAATGAAAATTGCGCTAAATATGATGATAGCAACGACCAAGCCTGATCGCATTATCATCGAACCTACGGGTCTTGGGCATCCAGAGCAAATTATCAATACACTTTTGGGCGAGTATTACGAGAGCGTGCTTGATTTGCGCGCGACCATCGTGCTTCTAGATCCGCGCAAATTAAATGACTCGCGCTATACCGAGAACGCCAGTTTTCAAGATCAACTTGAAGTTGCTGATGTGGTGGTGGCGAATAAAACGGACTTATGTGACGAGCGAAATGAGGCGGCGTTTCACAGATTGGTAAACGAGTTCGTACCACCCAAGCAAGCGCACTACTGGGTCGAGCATGGTAAGGTAAAAGCTGAATGGCTCGATTACCCGCGCCTAAATCGGATACTTAAAAATCCACAGCATCACAAGAAAAATAGTTTGAGCCCTCAGCGCGAGCTTTACAATTCAGCGATCACCTTGCCAGATGACAAAGAGTTTATTCGTCGGGAAAACTGTGCGAATGGTTTTTATAGCTGTGGTTGGCTATTTCAGCCGAGTATTCAATTTGATTTTCATCATCTATTCGGTGGGCTAACGGGTATAAATAGTGTGCGTGTAAAAGCTGTGATGAACACCAACGAAGGCGTATTTATTTTCAACGCCGAAAATGGCGTATTAAGCGTTAATCCGCTTGAGCTTCACGCAGCGGATGAGATTCTTGATAGCCGGATAGAAATAGTTGATGACCAAAAAATTTTGGTTGATCTGATAGAAAAAATGTTGCTCGATGCGAGGCTGACATCAACATCACAATAGCGATAAATTTCAAAAAGTTAGCGCTAATAGTCTATGGTTAAGGCTAGAATGAATAATAATTATTTTTGCGGTGCCTAAAAGAGAGGATTACTTATGTTGTTATTATCGTTGCTCGCGATCTTTGTCTTGACCGCATTCTTTATTTACCGACAAATCGCGTTATCGGCTGGGTCGGCGTTGGTGATAGTGGCTTGGTTGGTATTGGGTACGCTAGAGCCACGGCTGCTATCACTCTGGGCGCTTGCACCACTCGTTGCTGTCATCGTTTTATTGAATGTGGGCTCGCTGCGTCGCTCCGTGTTAACGAAACCAGTATTCGGAATACTCAAAAAAACCATGCCCAGCATGAGCGTGACCGAGCGCGAAGCCTTGGAGGCCGGTTCAACTTGGTGGGAGAAAGAATTATTCTCGGGTAAGCCTAACTGGAACGAATTTGCGCAAATAAATTTGCCGCAACTGACGTCAGAAGAACAATCATTTTTAGATAACGAAGTAGGCGAGCTTTGTTGCTTGCTTGACGAGTGGGATATTCAACATAACCGCAAAGATCTTTCGCCAGAGGCTTGGCAGTATCTTAAAGATAAAGGTTTTTTTGGTCTCATCATTCCGAAAGAGTTCGGTGGCCACGATTTCAGCCCTTACGCGCAGAGCCGTGTTATGAGCAAAATCGCCAGTCGTTCGGGTACCGCTGCGGTGACAGCAATGGTACCGAATTCGCTTGGCCCCGGTGAGCTTCTCATGAAATACGGCACCGAGGAGCAAAAGCAATTTTGGCTGCCCAATTTGGCCAAAGGCATTGAAATTCCTTGTTTCGGTTTGACCGGCCCGGAAGCGGGCTCAGATGCCGGCTCTATTCCCGATACCGGCATTGTTTGTAAAGGCATGCACGACGGCAAAGAGGTGTTGGGTTTGCGCCTTACCTTCAGTAAACGCTGGATCACGCTTGCACCCATTGCAACGGTAGTAGGGTTGGCATTTAAGCTTCATGACCCTGAAGGCCTACTGGGGAATCCCGACAAAAAAGAGTATGGGATCACCTGTGCGCTAGTGCCTGCCAATCACCCCGGTATGGAAATTGGTAAGCGCCACAACCCGGGCTCTCCGTTTATGAATGGGCCGGTTTTTGGTAAAGATGTTTTTATTCCCGTTGACTGGATCATCGGTGGTGCCGCTATGGCCGGAAAAGGCTGGCGCATGTTGATTGAGTGTTTGGGCGCTGGCCGCGGCGTTTCCTTGCCAGCGCTCGCCACGGCGAGTGGTGAAGTAAATTACCGCATGGTAGGTGCCTACGCGCGTGTAAGGCGTCAATTCAATACTGAAATTGGTAAGTTTGAAGGTGTTCAAGAAGCGACGTCGGAAATAGCGGGCAGTGCTTACGCATTGGAAGCGCTTCGTCAATTAGTCACTAAGGGTTTGGAAACCGGCGCCCCGGCCGTTATGACGGCAATGGCAAAGTACCACGCCACGGAAACGATGCGCAGGTCCGTTGAGCACGCGATGGATGTGTTGGGTGGTCGAGCTATCCAGCAGGGTCCAAGAAACTTTATTGTTTACTCCTATCACAGCGTTCCTGTCGCCATCACTGTGGAAGGCGCCAACATTCTTACTCGTTCATTGATGATTTTCGGGCAGGGCGCTATGAGGTGCCACCCCTATCTCTTCCAAGAACTGTTAGCCATGGAGGACGCAGATCAAGCGCATGGAATCAAGATATTCGACAAGTTACTCATGGCTCATCTTGGCCACGTGTTTAGTAATTTTATGCGCACGACGCTGCTCGGCTTTACTCGTGGGCACTTCAGTAGCGTACCCGCCAATGCCGACGACTTCAGTAAGCGTTGGTATCAGCGTATTAATTTATTGAGTGCATCGTTTGCGACCATGTCAGATATTGCTCTCGCGGTGCTCGGAGGTAATTTAAAACGCCGCGAATTACTTTCTGCGCGGTTAGGTGATGTACATAGTCAGCTATTCATCGCGTGTGCGATTTTAAAGTATCACTCTGCACATCCACGCACTCGCGCTGAAGATGTTCATGCCGAGTATGCGGTAACCTCTGCGCTCTTTAAAGCGCAAGAAGCGCTAACGGAGTTTTCCAATAACTTCCCTGTTCGTTGGGTGGCTAAGTTGATCAAGGGCGTTACGCTCTTCTGGGGTCAGATCGTCTGGAAGCCGAGCGACGAGCTAGTGCGCGAGTTGGGTGACCTCATCATGGAAGACAACCCTGTGCGGCAGCAAATGTCGCAATATGTATTTGTGTCGCATGATCCAGAAGATGCGATGGGCCGTGTTGAAAGTACCTTTCAAATGCTCATTGCATTGGGCCCACTTTGGGGTACTTACCTTAAAGCGCAAAACAAATTAGCGGGCGCTACAATGGCGGAAAAATTACAAGACGCTGTCGCAAAAAACATTATTCAACCGCAGGATCTTAATCGCTTACTGGAATACGATGCTCGGCGGTTTGATTGCATACTGACGGATGCGTTTGAAAAATTGTAGCGCGCACGTAGTGTAAAGAATGGAATCGGAAGAATGCAAAATCCCTAGCTTATCGCGCTAGGGATTTTTTTTGTCTGATGCGTAACCTTAAGTGCCAACTTAAATGCGAAGCCAAAAAAGTAAGGTATAGTAGGGAACGCTATATTTTAGCGAACTTGCGTGAATACTTTTCGCAATCTTATTAATGCAAACTTATTGATGCTAAAAAAATATAGCTTAATGCGTCATCGCAGGTTGTTTGTGACCGTTCGATTGATTCGGTGCTTATTCCGAGTTTTCTCGAGCTCCCGCAATTTTCTCGCTCTACATGAGCAAAAAGTCTAGGAGTAAATTTTCAGCGTTGGCTCTCTAGGCTATGCTTAAAAAGCGTTCAGGTGTAATGAAAATTATTTTCCAGTAATTAAGACAGGTGATGAAATGAAGAAGCATGCGTCTAAAGTAGGTGTAGGAATTAAATTAAATTCTACCGAACAGTTGCGCACCAAGCTCATGAATGAAATTTCAGAATACGAGCGTCAGCAATCTGAATTAAAAACACATGGCACTTATGTTAACTTTACGATGATTCAAACTTATAAAGAACTAATAGCGGCGCGGCGCGATATGTTAAGTCGTTTGCCAGTTTCCTACTAAAAACATAGCGCTATTATTGCAGCCTAAACCCTCAAAATATTCATTGTTGATCTATTTTCTTCCGTTGTATTTTGAGGGTTTTTAGCACTATCTAAGACACCTGCAAATGTAATTTACCCTCCGGTTGTATTCATAAATCTCAAAATCTGCGGTTCATTCAGCAAATCAAAGTCGTGCTTTTCAGGCTTATCGATCACCGCATTTATCAGCGCCTCGCGAAGAGCCAATGCTGGGTCTGT
>JAYWHF010000197.1:0-4356 GCA_043777855.1 Gammaproteobacteria bacterium
ATTAACTCGCCGGACGATATGGCCGAAATCGGTCGCGACACTGAAACAGTGGTACTGAATCGTGCTGTGCGTTGGCATGCAGAACACCGTGTATTGTTAAACGGCAGCAAAACGGTGGTGTTCTCAAAATAATGGCCATACTATTATTCAAACTTAATAATGTACCTGATGACGAAGCGACCGATATTCGTGAATTGTTAGCGCAGCAAGATATTTATTTTTATGAAACCTATGCGGGTCGTTGGCGTGTAGGTGTCGACGCCATCTGGACAACAGATCTAGCCCAAGCAGACCGTGCTCGCGAGTTAATTAACGCTTATCAACGAGAGCGTACGGCGAATCAACAAAAAAATTATGCAGAGCTATCTGAAAGAGGGCAGGTGCCTACACTTTGGCAAAACATTGCAGCCTCACCTATTCGGTTTGTGGGTCTGCTGGTTGCTATTGTGTTTATATTGAGTTTAACCCTAGTGCCGTTCATTTTCCTTAAAATTTAAACTAGCCTAATTTGATCTTTTTCAATTAAAATTTTCCTTTCTTTATAAAGCTTGCTGAGTGCATTTTTATAATTGCCTTTGCTAACGCGATACTGATGGAATATTTCTTCAGGCTCACTTTTGTCAGTCAGCGTTGATATACCGTCATGTTCTTGTAGGTGCGTTAAAATAATATCGGTCAATTCATCGCGAATGGTGCTGTTTTTTACCGTGGGTTTTAAGCTCAAACCAATTTTTCGGTCGTCGCGAATTTCTTTAATAAACCCGCTTAATTGTTCTCCGTAAAGTAACGTGCGCGGTGCATCGTCGCGAAATACTAAACCTATGTGAGTATGGTTTATAACGGCCTTGAACCCCATATCGCTGCGACCGCATATTAATAAATCTACCGGTTGCTGCAATGTAAATCCGTTTGCTCGCTCTTCTAAATGCAAACTTAGCCGAGACGATGCGGTGATACGGCTGGAGTGCTCATCCAAAAAAACGTTAACCACATAGCTGCGCCCAGCTTCCATGGGTTTGTGTTGTTCATTGAACGGTACAAGTAAATCTTTGGGTAAACCCCAATCCAAAAATGCGCCGACGGCATTTAGTTCTTTAACTTCGAGAAAAGCGCATTGACCGACCATCACTTTGGGTGTGAGCGTAGTGGCAATAATGCAATCGTCAGAATCGAGATAAATAAATACGTCGAGAATATTGCCAAGTTTTACTCCGGCGGGAACATAGCGCCGCGGTAACAATATGTTGCCAAACTTACCGCCATCAAGAAAAATACCGAAGTCCACTTGTTTTAGGACTTGCATTTGATTCATTTGGCCCACTTTTAACATAGTATGTCTGCTCTAAAATGTAATCTTGCTAGTGTAAGGCTTGTGATATCACTACGCACTGGATTATTTATGCTTAATTTATTGGAATTTTTATGAATTTGTTAGCCTTCGATTTTGCGGCACACCATTTTGTCTTACGTGTGAATTTGGAGCAGGAGTTCGTCTATTTACAGGTAGATGGTGCAGATGTTTCGGTCAAACCTTTGGATGTGGTTAGCATTCATGAATTCGATTACCCTTCTTTAGGGCGCTTGTGTTTGGATGTTGCGTTTGATTTTGGTGAGCACAAAGTTAGATATCAATTAGTTAAAGGTGGTGCGGTGGTTTTGCAAAGCTCGGTGGATTTGGCTGAGGCGGATGCAGCTAATTTAGCCGAGGCTAGGGTGTTCTTGGCGGCCGTAGAGCCGTCGTCTCAGGTAAAGAATACGTCAGGGCCTCGCCGAAGCGGTATTGTTTTGTTGGGTGTGGGGCTTAAGCTTTTACAGTCCGCCAAGGTGATTAAGGTCGCACTGGCGACCGCAAGTGTGGCGGTCTACAGCGTCATGTTCACTTTCGAGTTCGCCATAGCTTTAATTGGTGTGCTGGTATTTCACGAATATGGCCATTTAAGAGCAATGAAAAAATTTGGAATACCCACTAAAGGCATGTATCTCATTCCTTTTGTAGGAGGTATTGCCCTAGGCGACAAGCCACGTACTCAATGGGAGGATGTTTATATCTCGATGATGGGGCCGGTCTACGGGCTTTTCTTAACGGCTGTGTTCTACGTCATATATCTCGTCACAGACAGCCACTTTTGCGGCCTTGTAGCGTCCACCAGCGCGCTGTTAAATTTAGTGAATCTTTTTCCTGTGTATCCCTTGGACGGCGGACGAGTGGTTAAAGCCTTGGTGTTTTCGCGTCGTAATAACCTTTCCTTGATGTTGTTATTGGCCATTTCCGCTTTTTGCCTTGTGCTTAGCTGGCAGCTTGGTTTGGTTTTTCTAGGATTCTTTATCGTGATTGGTGTGGTTGACTTGATTGCCGGCTGGAGGGTGCCGCTGGCCAAGGATATTACTCCACTCAAAAGCAACGGCATTCTCTATTGTCTTGCATGGTATTTAATCGTGGCGCTAACCTTTATCACTTTGATTCTACTGATTGCCGATGCCAAGGTTCCGGGTTCTGAAATCGCGATCAAGATATTACAGTCCTGAGGCTTTTCAGTCTTAAAAGGTTTTTCGGCGTCAAGAATTTTTCAGCATTAGAGGACTCGCTGGCATCAAAATTTACTCTTCTCTATAAGGGATGTTTATAAATAGACAAATTTAGTAAATGTGTATTAATATGAGCAAATATGAGTAAATATGATAAGTATGAGTAACTAGGCATTTGAGGAGTGGAATATGGCTGCTATAGCACTTAGTTTGCCTAGCAATGCGGCGCAGGCTGCCGTGGGCAGTGCGTTGAATATCCTGGATAAATGGTCATGTTCTGAAAAAGAGAAAATGGCGCTGTTAGGAATAGGCCGCTCAACACTGCATAAATATCAAACGTCTCCAGCCAGTGCTCGGTTAAGCCCAGATCTTCTGGAGCGTATCAGTTACCTCCTGAACATCCATGCTGTGCTGCGCATGCTCTTTGAAAACCCAGAGAATGTGTATGGCTTTGTTCGCATGCCTAATAACAATCCCTTTTTTAATGGCAAGGCACCCATGGAGATTTTGAGCACTGGTTTAATGAGCGCACTGTATGAAACCCATCGCCATCTAGATGCAATTCGCGATGGCCAGTTTGCGTGAGTGATCGAGTGGACCTTGGTAGCATTCCTCAGGCACATTTTTTCAACCAAATTGCCTATCGTTTAATACCCACAAAATATCCTCCACAATCGCTGTTTGACGATGTGGCATCGCACGACGAGTTTGAAGCGCTTTTTGCCATTCAAGAAATAACGAATCCTCGTTTGCGCAACGAGCTAGGAAGTTTACACCGGGTAGCGGCGAGTGACCGCCCCTATGGAATTCGCGGCTGTAATTACGCACTGGGGCCTTTCGTTCATCTTAATCCGCTTGGCTCACGGTTCTCAGGCGGTGACTATGGTATCTATTACGCGGCAGACACAGTACACGCCGCCGTTGCAGAAACTCGTTATCATCAACAGCAGTATTTTTCTGCTGTCGTAGGTTTAAAGTATGATCGCTTGCAGATGCGCTGTTTGAAAACGCAATTCAATGCGACCTTGCGCGATATTCGCGCAGAAAATTTTCTTAGCAGTGATTGGTATCTCAAGGATAATTATTCCGCCGCTCAAGTCTTGGGTGCCACCATCAAAATGCAAGCAGAGCAAGGGTTAGTTTATCAATCGGTACGCCTACCTCCAGTAACCTGTTACGCCTTATTTACACCAAAAGCTATCACCGATATTTTTCAATCTGCGCATTATGATTACATATGGGACGGAGAAAAAATTACTGTCGCTTTAGAGACTATGGAACTTGTCTGATTCCATCCTGCGTTAGCAATGCTGTTCCGCATTTTTTTATTTTTATTTTTATTTTTATTTGTAGTTGTAGTTGTAGCGGCTTCTTGGTCTGTGTTAATCAGGGCGACTATTTTTTTCGCGAGCAATTGCTCGGTACCCAATATCGTTGCGATAAAAAATTCCCGGCCAATTAATTTTTTCAGCGATTTTGTAGGCTCGTTGTTGCGCCTCTGAAACTGTATTTCCAAGTGCCGTTGCACAAAGTACGCGCCCACCGTTTGTCACGGCATTGCTATTTTTTTCAGTGGTGCCCGCATGGAAAACTTTTTCGCCAGCGACGTCTTGAGTAGGCAGGCCGGTGATTAGATCGCCTTTATTGTAACTATCTGGATAACCGCCAGCGGCGAGAACGACACCTATGGCGGCGCGCGAATCCCATTCGGCTGTAACCTTATCTAAATCGCCTTTGAGTGCGGCTAGACAAAGCTCGACCAAATCCGATCTCATTCGCAACATAATGGGTTGTGTTTCCGGATCGCCAAAACGGCAGTTATATTCAATA
>JAYWHF010000198.1:0-1520 GCA_043777855.1 Gammaproteobacteria bacterium
CGTGGCCAAGAGACGGTGGTATTTCAACACGCTGCAACTAGCAGAAGTGCCGTTGATGCTGGAAGCAAATACGCGTTTAGCCTGCTTGTACGGAGCACACCACAGTCACATGACGACCTCGTTCAGCGCGTAACTAGCGAACTCCAGCAGGCTAGCCCATGTTTGAGCCTGAGCAATGCTGCATCCGATGCCGCGACCAGCAATCAAGAAATGGCCGCCCAGCAATATTCCCATTTGTGGCAAATCCGTCTCGCACCTACCGTACTAAAGATGCGGCCTGTTGTGTCTAGTTATGCGACCGTAGACGTTTTTAGCGATATAAATTTGCCATTTCCAGCCGAATTGCCAAGCTCCAGTTTTGGCTGCTTGCTTCGCACCAGCCAAGCAACCGACAACAACTGTAGGTTGTCGATTCGCGTTGGAGCGTTTTCGCTGACAGAAGCCGAATGTGAAGCACACCTGCGGCTAAAACGCTTGTTAGATGCTGGAATGCTCGCAGCCTATCACCCAGACTCACCATTTCAAAAAGACTTTGCAGCCAACTCTGCTCTGCTCGAAAAAACCAGCGCTCTCCTTGACGCTTGGCTAAGACACCCAGATTATGGTTTTGGCGCAGATTGCATCGTCGAATCAAGTTCTTCGTTATCGCAGCTCCAGTTGCAAGCTATTGCGCAGGACGTTTTTGGAAAGCGCCCTGTACGCATTACTAGTATTGATGCTGACGTATTTGCCAGCCCCCCAACTTTCACGTTTGTGGACACCGTTAAACCGGGCCAAGGATTGCCGTCGGTTTTGCCCGACGCTAGCAAGTTAAGCGCTTTTGGAATTGCCGAGCATTTCAACCCTCCGCCCAAAAAGCCGCCCAGCTCCGGCGGTGTCGTCATAGGCGCATCAGTCTGCGGTGTGACTTCTGCCATTGTTGCACTGCCTACGGAGGATCGCTTCTCTCATATGGGCATCTTCGGTGCCAGCGGTAGCGGCAAAAGCACCTTCTTGCTCAACCTGTTGGCGCAAGACCTAGCCGACCCAACTCAGCCGGGAATTGGACTGATTGATCCACACGGCACGTTGTACACCGATGTGTTGCGCCTGATTCCCAGCAAGCGCCGCGATGACGTAGTGTTGGTTGACGTAACTGACCCAAGCTTTGTCAGTTCAATCAATCCGCTTGCGGGCATGGCGCAAGACCGCCAATATGCAAACTTCATCGCGAACGAGATCGTGGCATTGATAAGTGTGCTGTTTGAGGGCAAGGATACATCTGGCCCAACGATTCGCAACCATGTAAAAAATGCCTTGTTGCTTGGGTCTTACATTCCTGGCCGAGCTTCGAGTTTCTTAGATGCTTCGAGGTTATTCGAGGACAAAGATTTTCGTGACTATCTGTTGTCCAAATGCAATGACGCAAAGATCCACAACTACTGGCGCGACTTTACCGCTACCAATGGTGAACATGGCTTTAGCAATTGGCTGCCCTGGATTCAAGCTAGGCTAAGCCCATTTTGTGACTCGCCTTTGAT
>JAYWHF010000199.1:0-12325 GCA_043777855.1 Gammaproteobacteria bacterium
CTTTGCGCTCTTCTACATCATCTGCAGCGCAATGATTTGTATTTACCTCAACTTACAAAATGTAAGTAATACAACTTTTTATACCGCGATTTTTCTCCTCGGATTTTCGGTAGGTTTTTGGGCATTGTTTGTCACCAATGCCTCCGAACAATTTGGCACAAATTTACGGGCCACATCGGCGATCAGCATACCCAACTTCGCGCGCGGGGCCTTGGTCCCCATCGCTTGGGTTTATAAACAAACCCTGCCGCTGAATAATGGCGACATGATTACAAGTTTTTTCTGGGTAGCAGGCGGTATTATGCTTATCACCTTTGCAACACTGTATTTTGTAAAAGAGACATTCGCCTGCGATTTGGATTATTACGAACGCTAAAAAGGCCACGCATTTGCCAATAAGCCTATTTGCTTATACCATTAGCGCTTAAATTTTCTTGCAGGTAGCAGCCTTGTTGCCTGTTTTTGTTGTAGCGCTGCGGTTCACTCCCTGCCCTTAAATACCCAAGCCACTCACTGATTGGCTTGTATCGGCGTTTTTTTAATACACTGGATTTAGAAAAATAGCTTTTCGAACACTTAATAATATTTTGGAGAATATGATGACCACCCTAATGAACACTTACGGCACCAGAACCCTCACCCTTACCAAGGGCGAGGGTAGCCGAGTGTGGGATACACAGGGTAAATCTTATTTGGATGCGATCAGCGGTATTGCTGTTTGTGGCCTAGGTTATTCGCATCCAGCGGTTACCAAAGCACTCTGCGAACAAGCGGGAACCCTGTTGCACACGTCCAACTATTACAACATTCCCAAACAGCAACGGCTCGCTGATTTGCTGATTGAACAATCGGGAATGGAAAGAATATTTTTCTCAAATTCTGGCGCCGAAGCTAACGAGGCCGCCATAAAAATTGCGCGCAAATATGGCAACGAAAAAGGTGTCAAAAACCCTTCAATCATTGTGATGAGCAATAGCTTTCACGGCAGAACAATGGCAACGCTAAGTGCCACTGGCAACGCGAAAGTCCAAATCGGTTTTGAGCCGCTGGTGGAAGGCTTTATCCGCGTACCCTATAACGACATTGCCGCAGTAAAGACCGCCGCAAAAGACTACAACAATATTGTGGCAATACTCGTTGAGCCCATCCAAGGGGAAGGCGGCGTGCGCGTGCCCGCCCCCGATTATCTCAATCAGCTGCGCGCCATTTGTGACACCAACCAATGGTTATTGATGGCCGACGAAATACAAACGGGGAATGGTCGTACAGGAACTTATTTTTCCTATCAGCAAAATAATCTATTGCCAGACGTAGTGACCACCGCAAAAGGCTTAGGCAACGGCGTGCCCATTGGCGCCTGCTTGGCACGAGGCAAAGCCGCCGAGGTGTTACAACCGGGTAATCACGGCTCAACCTTTGGCGGGAATCCCCTTGCGTGCAGCGCAGGCGTAGCAGTAATTGAAACCCTCGTGGCTGAAAATCTTATGCCCCGCGTAAAAATATTGGGCGATAAAATCTTAGCCGCATTTAAAAGTTCGCTCGCTGGCAACCCAAAGGTCGTCGAGGTGAGAGGAAAAGGCTTAATGATCGGTATAGAGCTCAACGCACCCTGTGCAGAGCTAATGGAAAAAGGTCGAGCCAAAGGAATTTTAATTAACGTGACCGCAACGAACACCATACGTTTGTTGCCAACATTTATCCTTACAGATGCCGAAGCCGACGAGCTAATAGCGAAAGTTGTGGAATTGGTTAACGAATTTTAAAAGTCATTTTTATCAACACAAACTGGTGGGCAACCGCCAGTGCCATAAAGTGTGGCGCCACAAAAGCAAATTGAGCGCCGCAAAAAAAGAGAGCAGTATTATGGTTCCCCTAAAGGCACCGAGACATTTTTTAACGCTGGACGACCTAAGTCGCGATGAACTCCGTCATATCATCCAGCGCGCTATCGACCTGAAAAAAATCCAGCGCGCAGGTAATTCGCCGGAGATTTTCAAAAATAAAGTATTAGGAATGATTTTTGAAAAATCTTCCACTCGTACTCGTGTGTCATTTGAATCTGGTATCGCTCAAATGGGCGGACACGCCATTTTTCTGTCCACAAAAGATTCACAATTGGGCCGAGGAGAACCGGTAGAAGATGCCGCACGCTGCATTTCAAGTATGGTCGATATGGTCATGATTCGCACCTTCGAACACACCACCGTAGAACGCTTTGCACAATACTCGCGAGTACCCGTGATCAATGGATTATCTGATGACCATCATCCGTGCCAATTACTGGCCGACATTCAAACCTTCGTTGAGCATCGCGGTTCGCTAGCGGGCAAAACCGTGGCTTGGGTCGGCGACGGTAACAACATGTGTCAAAGCTATATGCAAGCAGCAGCACTGTGCGACTTCCACTTGCGCATTGCCACACCAAAAGGTTTTGAACCTTGGGACCACATGCTGGAAAAATGCAAAGACCGCGTGATGATTGCCAACGGCCCACAAGACGCTGTGAAGAATGCCGATTTAATCGTTACAGATACCTGGGCTTCCATGGGCCAGGAGGATGAAAAAAAGCAACGTGAGAAAATATTTAGCGGCTATCAAGTAACGCGTGAACTTATGAGCCACGCTAATAGTAATGCCCTTTTTATGCACTGCCTGCCCGCCTATCGCGGCAAAGAAGTGAGTGCCGAATTAATGGATGCCCCCGATGCCGTGGTTTGGGAAGAAGCCGAAAATAGACTTCATGCCCAAAAAGCGTTAATGGAATTTTTATTCAATCAGTGAAAAAACGTGTGGGCTTAATAACGATGCTCGCCAAAAAATTTCACGAAGGCTGCAGCAACCGCCGTGCTCGCCATGGCATTTAAATACCTGCATATCATTTTTGCCGCAAAGACTCTACGTATTCACTTAACGTATCAAACAGCTCCACCATTAACTCTTGGGAATCCATACATTTGGCGGAGCCCATAATACCTTGATAGCTGCTCAGCAAAAATGGTGAAATTTTATGCGGATTAATATCTTTACGCACTATGCCATCTTTTTGACCTTGATGAAGCGCCTGCTCAACAGTTGATACAATGTTCATCATCAACGCTTGTAAGCGCTGTTGAAACCCTTTATCAAGAGTGGACATTTCTTGCATAAGATTGGTGAGTGGGCAGCCATTAGAACACTCTCCCGAACTAACTTCCGCGCATTTTTTTTGGAAAAAACCTTTCATCGCTTTTAGTGGATCATTTGACGCACTGAGAAAATCTGACCACGTTTGCTGAAAGTGCGCCATAAGTACTTCGTCAACCACAGCATACGCCAAGGCCAACTTATTTGGAAAATAGTGGTAAAGAGCCCCTTTCGCTAGCTGAGTTTTTTGCAGGACGGCATCAATACGTAAACCTTGAAAACCATGCTCATACATTTCTTCATACGCCGCCTGCAGAATTCGCTCGCGTGCGGATGATACTAGAGGCTCACTCTTAACTGATGTATTCATTTGAATTTCACAATAAAATCGTTTAGCAAGCCTTCAAAATAACCAACGCCATTTTGAAAAATTATTTGCGCTGTACGTTAAACCATGCGGCATAAAGTGCCGGCAAGAATAACAGCGTCAATCCAGTGGCAACAATTAACCCCCCCATAATGGCAACGGCCATAGGCCCCCAAAATACCGAGTTAGACAGAGGAATCATCGCCAAGACCGCCGCCGCCGCCGTTAGCACTATTGGGCGAAACCGTCGCACAGATGCTTCGACAGCCGCATCCCAAGGAGCTGTACCTTGCGCAATATCCTGCTCAATTTGATCAATCAAAATAACCGAGTTGCGCACGATCATACCGAACAATGCAATCACACCTAATTGCGCAACAAAGCCGAAAGGCCTTTGCAAAATCAGCAAGGCCAAAGCAGCGCCCGCAATCCCTAAAGGCCCCGTCAGGAACACCAATAGCGAGCGAGAAAAACTTTTTAATTGCAACATCAGTAGCGTAAAAATAATAAAGATCACCAAAGGCATATTTGCCGCAATGGATTTCTCTGCTTTGCCGCTGTCTGCTGCTGCGCCCGCTAATTTGATGCTATAGCCAATCGGCAACGATGCTTTTATCTGTTCTAGTTTTGGTTCAATTTGATTCGAAACTGTCGCACCTTGAACGCCATCCACAACATCGCACTGAACTGTAATAGCCCACTCGCGGCTATCGCGCCAAACGATACCTGGCTCCCACACAAATTGTGCCCGCGCAATTTGTGACAGCGGCACAGATTTCCCACTAGCTGTTGGCAAATAAGTGTCATTCAGTTTTTCAATCGTTGATCGCTCATCCAAAGGTTGTCGCACTACAATATCAATCAGTCTATTTTTTTCCCGGTATTGACCGACGGTAGTGCCCGATAAAATGGTGTTGGCAGCCCGCATGACAAGGTCTGAACTCATGCCCAGTGCGCGCAACTTCGCTTGATCAAGATCCAAGCGCAGCACTTTTACTGATTCATTCCAGTTGTCATTCACACCGAGTGTATTTTTATTTTCACGGACAATATTTTTTACGCTATCGGCAATAGCGCGCACCTTAGTAAAATCTGGGCCCATAACTTTAAACTGAACGGGATATGGTACGGGCGGCCCCGTTGGTAAAAACTTTACGCGACCGCGAACCTCTGGGAAATCAGTTTTAAACAAATCAATAATTTTTGCTCGCAAAACGGTACGTGCCTCATCGTCCTTCGGCAGTACAACAATTTGCGCAACATTCGTTTGCGGAAAGATTTCGTCAAGCGGCAAATAGAAACGCGGACTACCAACCCCAACATAACTCGTAACACTCTCGACACCCGCTTGCTGATTGATAAAAGCTTCAAACTTTTTCACTTGAGTTTCAGTGGCGGCATAAGAAGAGCCCTCGGTAAGCCACATCTCTACCATCAGTTCCGGGCGTGTTGAATCCGGAAAAAATTGCTGTTCGATAAATCTAAAACCAATTAAACCCAATACAAAAATACCAACGGTAATCAGGATAGTCGTCTTGCGAAACTCTACGCACTTATCAACTAAAGCCCTAAATTTCGTGTAGAACGGCGAGTCAAAAAGTTCATGCGGCACTTCATTGGCAGCCTGTGGTTTGACTTTCAACAACAAGCAGCCGATGTAAGGTGTAAATATCACAGCGACTAGCCAAGAAATAAGTAGCGCTAACGCATTTACGGAAAACATTGAAAAGGTATACTCACCGGCATCAGATTTTGCAAGGCCGATAGGCAAAAAGCCCGCTGCGGTAATCAAAGTTCCCGTTAGCATAGGCATGGCGGTGGAGGTGTAAGCGAAAGATGCCGCGTCGAAACGCGAGAAACCTTCTTCCATTTTTCGCACCATCATTTCGACTGCAATAATTGCATCATCAACCAACAGACCGAGCGCTACAATTAATGCACCGAGCGAAATTTTATGTAAATTGATATTAAAAATATGCATAAACAAAAAAGTAATTGCCAATACTAATGGAATCGTCAAGCCTACAACTAGGCCCGGACGAAAATCGATATGAATACCACTTGCGTTATTGTGAAAACCTAACGCAATAAAACTCACCGCCAGTACAATTACCAGTGCTTCAACCAAGGTTTCTAAGAATTCATTGACTGAACCCGCTACGGCTTTCGGCTGGTCTGCAACGCGCTCCAATTCAATACCAACAGGTAGCTTTTGCTTTATGGCATTAGCCGTAGTCTGTAGACTCTGGCCTAGATCAATAATATTGCCGCCTTTTTGCATGGAAATAGCCAAGCCAATCACTTCCTTGCTGTTGTAGCGCATTTTACTTTTTGGCGGATCAATATATTCTCGCTTTACTTGCGCAAAATCGCCCAAACGAAAATGGGCTCCCTGAGCCTGTAAACTTAAATTTTCGATATCGGCGATTGATTGAAATGCGCCCGTGACACGAATATAAACGTTGTCCGTATCCGTATTGAGAACCCCCGTAGATTCAATCACATTTTGGAGGTTAATTTGATGCACTATTTCTTCGAGCGAGATGTCTAGCTGCGCAAATTTTTTGTGCGAGAAAACAATATTTATTTTTTCGTCTTGAACGCCCAACATTTCTACTTTTGCAACCAGTGGTACTCGCAATAGTTGTTGTCGCACCAAATCCGCATAGTCTTTTAGTTCTGCATATGTAAAGCCATCTCCAGACAACGCAAAAATAGAACCATAGGTATCTCCAAATTCATCATTAAAGAATGGACCTATGACGCCCGGAGGCAAGGTAAGCTTCATATCATTAATTTTTTTTCTTACTTGATACCAAGCTGCACTCGTATCCTTGGGCGAGGTGCCGCCATGCAGAAGCACAATAATTGTTGTTTCACCGGGCTTTGAAAAACTTCTCAGCTCCTCAACGAAGGGGGTTTCTTGCAAAGTCTTTTCCAATTTATCAGTAACCTGCTCAGCAACTTGCAGAGCCGTTGCCCCAGGCCATTTTACAATCACTACCATGGCGTGAAAGGTAAAAGGTGGATCTTCGTCTTGACCCAACTTGGAAAAACTTAGAATGCCACCAATAAGTAATGCGGCCATTAAATAGCGAATCAGTGGAATGTTTTCCAGTGCCCAGCGCGATAAATTAAATGGCGGCTTCATTTGGCGGCTCCCTTCATAGCCGGTGTTACAGCAGTCGAATCTTGCTTCAATAACGATTGCGCGGTGAGATAGGATTCATTTTTATTTTCTACGGCAGCGGCTTCGTCCAAAAGCGTAACGCGTTGCCCCGGTTTTAATAAATGCACACCCGCGGTGACCACTGTTTGCCCAACACTCACACCAGAAGACAACAATAAATCATTACCGCTTACACCGATAATCGTAACAGGCACTAATTTTACAGTTCCTTTTTCCACTACCCACACGGCAGTAGAACCTTTTTCCTGAAACAACGCAGTAAGTGGCACTTTGACAAAGGCGCCCTGGGTATTTAACGCAAATTGCACACTAGCGGTCATACCCATTTTTACGGCGGCAATCACTTTAGGCGAAGGATTTACCATAGAAACCCGCGCCAAAAAAGTTCGAGTTGCAGCATCCGCAACTGGCGACACCTCGCGAATTTTTCCAGTTATAGCTTCTTGAGGATTGGCCCACAAATGAATGCTTACGCTATTCGCATGGCTAATGATATCCACATTATTTTCTGGAATACCTATAGCTATTTCCATTTCACCCAGCTGCGCAACTTGAATCACGGGAATCCCCGCGTTAATGACTTGACCAACCTCAGCATAAATTGCAGTAACTACACCACCGCTCGCTGCGATTAAATTTGCGTAAACTGCTTGATTGGATTGCCCATTAAAAACGGCTTGCGCCTGCTCAAAATTTCCTTGCGCCGCAGCTTGCGCTGCTACTTTTGCTTCAAGCATTGACTGACTAACCGCGTTGGTTTTGTACAAGCCTTCGTAACGCTTTAATTCATTGGTAGCGAGCTGTAGAGTGGACTGTGCAGCCTTAAAATTACCCTCCGCTTGTCGCTTGGCTAAGAGCAAATCTGCAGGGTCTAACTGCATCAAAACTTGGCCTGGCTTAACCAGCGCGCCTACATCCACTTTGCGCGTGCTAATTTTACCACTCACACGAAAACCCAAGTTCGCTTCAACTCGGGGGCGAACGCTGCCCGCGTATTCAGCCATCACTTGCTGCTGGCTAGCCACTAACCGAATTGCGCGCACCGGCCTCACATCATCATGTAGATCTACTTTTTTTTCACAACCCGTCAGCAACACAAAAAACGCTAATAAACATGGCGCTAAAGATAACCGAGAAATAGAAAACGATTTTTGTACACAATGCATGATGAATTCCTGACGCGTTAATGTAAACGACAATTCTGTTTAACGACAATTCTGTTTAACGACAATGCTACCCAACCGCCAAGCAGACCGCTTGGTCGGTAGCGAAAGATATCAATAGACCATTTGGTCTGTCAATAGAAAATACGACGCCATAAACTCAGATGACGCATATCACCCAGCCGAACAAATAACGACGTTTAAACGAACAAATAACGAGGCTTAACCGAGCAAATTGACCAGCAAGAATTCTCTTAGGCATGGCTCAGCATCTCACGATGCCTATTACTCGGCGGCTCGACTTAAGTAAGTATTCCGATTTGGCGGTAAATTTATTTCTACGAATATCTAGATTGAGTCCTTGCTACACAAAAAATTATTTAGCGGTTAACAATGCGGCCAAACTAGCGCCCATCATGCCCGCTCCACCTTGCGCCCATCCGCCATCAACTGGAATAATTGCTCCGCTAATGTAGCTTGCAAAATCAGACGCTAAAAATAAACAGGCATTGGCGATATCA
Source organism: Gammaproteobacteria bacterium (assembly GCA_043777855.1). Taxonomy (GTDB): domain Bacteria; phylum Pseudomonadota; class Gammaproteobacteria; order Pseudomonadales; family Cellvibrionaceae; genus Cellvibrio. Next base: position 8,365 of record JAYWHF010000199.1, read on the forward strand.
TCGGTAGAACCCATACGTTGTAGCGGTACAGATTTTTTTACAGCGCTGCGAATTGCCTCCGTAGGAGCTAAGCGTTTCATGCCTTCAGTATTATCAATAGGGCCAGGAATAATTGAATTGACACGTACGCCCTCGCCGCCCCACTCCAAACACAGGCACCGTGTGATCATGTCCACACCCGCTTTAGCGGCGCACACATGGGATTGGCCGATCATAGGAATTAATGCTTGCGGTGCAGAAATATTAATAATTGATGCGCCGGGCTTTTGTAAAAATGGATAGACCGCTTGCATAACATGAAAGGTGCCTAACAAATCAATTTCAATGACTGAGCGAAAACCCTTGGGCGACATTCCTGTTGCCAGCGCAGGAAAATTTCCGGCAGCGCCTGAAACCACAACAGCAAAATCGCCCCAGGCTTTATGTAACTCGGCAATACCATTTTTTATAGCGTCTGGCTCGCGTACATCCGCCGCAAAACCTTTTGCATCAGCAGCGCCACAATTTTTTAACGATTGAATAGTGTCGTCAACTTTTTCTTGCGAGCGGCTAACAACTGCAACTCGTGCGCCTGCTTTTGCGTATGTTTCTGCAATACCGCGGTTGATACCACTCGTGCCGCCCACCACAAGAACATTTTTATCGATAAAATTAAATACTGAACTCATAAAATTTTCTCAGTCTTGTTAAAATCGTGAAAAATCAGGTGCGCGTTTTTCAAAAAAAGCGGTGACAGATTCTTTGCATTCATCGGACTGTAGCCCCTCGGCAAAGCCGACAAACTCTGCTTGCAGCGCCGCCTCGATAGAACTGCGACTAGCTTGCTTTAACAATGCTTTGGCGCGTTTCACGGCGGTGGGAGGTTGAGCGGCAAGGGCTGTAATTTTTTCTTTGGCATAGCCCGTTAACTCATCCCAAGGCACTGCAGCGGTAACAATACCCATGTGCGCTGCTTCTGCGCCGGAGAAAGCTTTGCCTAACAATAATAATTCCGATGCCTTCTGATGACCCACTAAGCGAGGTAGCAAATAACTGCTGGCGTATTCAGGGCACAAGCCAAGGTTCACGAAAGGCAATTGCAAACGCGCATCATCCGCCGCATACACCAGATCGCAGTGCATCAGCATAGTAGTGCCTATACCCACTGCATGGCCACGCACAACAGCAACCACAGGCTTTACAGAATCTTGTAAGGCGCGCATAAAACGCACCACGGGATGATCATCACGAATTTGCGGGTCATTCATAAAATCCAGCAGGTCATTACCGCTGGTAAAAAATTCATCCGTTCCCCCTAAAACAATCACACGCACGCTAACAGCATCATTGGCGGCAATGATCAGCTCTGCAAGCGCGGCATACATGGCGAGTGTCAACGCATTTTTGCGCTCAGGGCGATTAAAATTGATGTAACAGACGCGATTATCTTCACGCACCAAGACATGTTCAATGGGACTGGTAATCATTTTGTTGGCCTTAAAAGTCAATAAAAATGTGTAGAGCGAATATCACTAAAAGAACCGCATTGACGATAGAAATGCAACTACAAAAATCTCATTATTACTCAGAACCAGCTGCTCTATTAGCGCGCACTTGCTTGCGATTGTTCCACTCTCGAATCACCCTCCAGCGCCAAAAGAATTGCATTCCAACATAACTCAATGCACCGCTGATTATGCCAAACGCAATCCCACCCACCATTAAGGGGATATACAATGGATACCATAGCGTCAACAACTCATGTGATACCCACTCCCAGGACATCTCTGGCGGCGCCGCAAAAACGATAGGATCCATGCGCAGTATTATTCGGCCCAGCGAATAGGTTACAAAAAAGAAAAATGGCATAGTGAGCGGATTGCTGATCCAAACCAATGCGCAGGAGAGCGGTAAATTACACCTAAAATATAGCGCGGCAAGCGCGGCAAGCGGCATCTGGCCTGGTATTGGCAAGAAGGCCACAAGCATTCCCCAAAACACGGCGACAGAAACGGAATGGCGATTCAAATGAAATAAGTTGGGGTCATGCAACACATCACCAAGAAAATGCAACGCCGGATTACTTTTTATAGTGGCCGCTGATGGGATAAGTCGTTTGAGTAAATTGCGCGCCATTCAGTGAACCAGACAGGTAATAAAAACTAGGCGGTATTATGCCCGCTAACGATCGACAAGAAAACCTTTAGAGCGACCTATAGAGCAACCAATAGGTTCTTACAAACAGTACCATAGGCTCTCATAAACAGTGCCAGATGTTTACGACACGCCTATTACAGCAGCACAAATACAGCTCAAGATTGAAGAAGATGGCACAGCCGGGCGTCCGCAGGTACAATTCGCGCTCACCGCACACCCGTCATCGAAAAAAAATTTTATGAATATCCGTGAACTATTAAACACCAAAGTGCTTAATGCACTGCAAACCTGCGGCGTGCCCGCAGACATGCCAGCGCTTGTTGCCCCCGGTAAAAAGGCAGGCTTTGGTGACTATCAAGCCAACGGCGCTATGGGCGCCGCCAAGGCAATGGGTATTAACCCGCGCGAACTCGCCGCAAAAATTATGGTTGCATTGGCCGCTGAGCTCGAGCAAGACAACATAGCGACAAAAATAGACGTTGCAGGCCCAGGTTTTATCAATATATATTTGAACCCTGAGTGGCTTGGCAAACAAGTTGCCAATGCGCAGACCGCTGCACATCTAAATATCGCCAAAGTTAAAAAACCACAAAACATAGTGATCGATTATTCCGGCCCCAACCTCGCTAAAGAAATGCACGTAGGTCATTTGCGCTCCACAATTATTGGCGATGCGCTCGCACGAGTGCTCGAATTTCAGGGCCACAATGTTTTTCGTCAGAATCATGTGGGCGACTGGGGTACACAATTTGGGATGCTAATTGCAGAACTTGAAGAACAGCTCAATTGCAATGATGAAATAGCATTAAAAGATTTGGAAGTTTTTTATCAGCAAGCCAAAAAACATTTTGATGCGGATTCCGCCTTTGCTGACAAAGCCCGCGGTTATGTTGTGCGCTTGCAATCTGGCGATACGGCAATGCTTACGCTTTGGCAACAATTTAAAGACATTTCACTCAAACACAGCAATGAAATTTACGAGCAATTGCACGTCACATTAAAAGCTGAGCATGTTCGTGGCGAAAGCGCTTACAACCATGATTTAGCACCGCTGGTGAAAGATCTAAAAGATCAAGGCTTAGCCGTAAAAAGTGAAGGCGCGCTCGTTGTGTTTTTAAAAGAGCTGGCCGACAAGGATGGCAACCCTTCCCCGGTGCTGATTCAAAAACAGGGCGGTGGTTTTCTCTATGCCACAACAGATTTAGCCGCTATACGTTATCGCATCAACAAATTACACGCTGATCGCATTATGTACTTTATAGATGCGCGACAGTCGTTACATTTGCAACAGGTTTTTACGCTGGCTAGGAACGCAAAATTTATCAGTGACAGTGTCAGTCTTGAGCATTTAGCCTTCGGTACCATGATGGGTAGTGACGGAAAACCCTTCAAAACGCGCACCGGGGGCACCGTGAAACTTGCCGAATTACTCGTTGAAGCGGTTGAGCGAGCCGAAGCCGTCGTTAGCGAAAAGAATTCTGAATTAAACGCACTAGAAATCGCCGAAATTTCGCGGAAAGTTGGGATAGGGGCCGTGAAGTATGCGGACCTGTGTAAAACCCGCACCAACGATTATATTTTTAGCTGGGATTCCATGCTTAGCTTTGAGGGCAATACCGCGCCTTACTTACAATATGCATTTACACGTGTTCGAAGTATTTTTCGCAAAGCGAATGTCGCACCAGAATCACTCACGCAGCCCATTATTATCGGTACGGATCAAGAAAAAACACTTGCCATTAAGCTACTACAATTCAGCGAAGTGATTGATCAAGTTGCCCGTGAAGCCTTGCCACATTTGCTGTGCATGTATATCTATGATGTG
>JAYWHF010000200.1:0-4345 GCA_043777855.1 Gammaproteobacteria bacterium
TTATGCAAGTGCAAATCGTGTGACTAACGCCTGGAACGCGGTGATGACTGGTTCGAATCCTTATGTAGGAGCCAATGTTGGTTGGAACGGAAATGTCGGTGCGGGTCAAACCGTAGAGTTTGGTTTTCAAGGTGCAAGTAACGGCGCATCTGTTGAAAAGCCAACAGTGACATGCCAGTAGAAGTTTTCTTTTGTTAAGCAACACCCGCCATAATTGTTTTAGATGATGGTGGGTGTTGCAACAACACCCACCCACAACCCGCCTGTCTGTGTTTTTTAACAATATGCGTTAAATTTAACGGCCCTACAGAACTCGCACTGACAGAACTCGCACTGACGAATTACTAAAAAATCTTAGGTGCCATTAAAGAAAGTTAATAGTGAAACTTTCCCAGATACTCAACCAAGTCCGATCAACGAAAACAGCACCATCGGTTGCTATTCCTCCGCCGTTGATAGCACTGGCGTAATACCCATTCAAGCGCAAACTCACTACGGAACCGCTGGAAATTCTGCCCCCACCGGCCTTCTCAATAGTGAAAGTCTCCCAAGCGGCTGCAACTCGGCGATCAGCGCGCAAAATACTTCCGGGCCCGCCACCACCTTCAGCCACAAGATACCAACCCAATTGCGTCTTCAAGCGAATTTGATCGCCGCTATTGAGCGTTCCTCCATTTATATCTTCGATGGTGAGACGCTCCCATTCACCCACCGCTGAACGCTGCGTGTCAACAGTGCCGCCACCATTGAGGGCCGCACTCAAATAGTTAACATTGTTGAAGGTTTTAAAGAAGGCAACTAAGGATGAACCTGGACCCGTCGAACTTGGTCTTGGCCAAGTGCCGAAATCCGGCGTCCACGCGATTCCGTTAGCATTTATCTTCGCTTTAAATTCGTTCATGTTTCTTGAGTTGTCATTAAAAAGCCAACGGAAATGCGTATAGCTAATGCCAAGATTTTCTGAGGCTTTTACCCAACGCCACCATTCTTTGCCGATGTTTTGGGCACCGTCAGACCCTTCGTCTCCGTTAAATTCAGTCATCACCAGAGGGATACCATTGGCCGCATCTTTCATGCCTTTGATTGCCGCTTGATAGTCAGTCGTGCCCATACAGCCAGCGCCCCAGTCATACCCGTGAAAGGCAATACTTGCACGGCTCCAGTTAACCGCATTCGGCCCGGCGCTTAGCGCTGCAATATCTTCTCTAACCGCTTGAGGTAGCTTTGGAAATGAATAGGTCAGCATAAGAATTTCGTTCGAAGGCGCTTTGGATCGAATTAGGGTGTACAGACGCTTCTGCATATTAATAACTTCGCTATTACCCTTGGCGTAGCTCTCGCTGCAGGGATGCCAAAGCGGCTCATTAGCTATCTCATAGATAACATGCGCACGATTGGCATAACGAGGCGCATAGAAATTCCAGAATTGAGTGAGGTGATTTTCATTGTAAAAACCATTAGGGGAGTGAGCGGGAACAATAATGATGTAGTAACCGTTCGCAGCACCCCAGTTCACCAATTCATCCATCTGCCCGACCTTAGCGCCAACGGCAATATCATTTTTTTCCAAGTAAACGTGAAGCGTGTTAAGCCCATAGGTATTGGTAAGATTCCACTGAAGAGAAGCGGCGTGATCAGCATTAGTTCGGCCCTGATCCGGTGATAACTGAATACCGCGCAGCAAAGTGCCCTTATCACTTCTCAGTGTGCCCTGGTTGTGGTTTGGTAGGTTCCGCGCCGCAAACACCTGGCCGGAAAACATAACTAACAGAAGCGTGGAACTTAAGAGGTTTCGGAAGGAAAAAATGCGCATAGTTGGCTCTCTCGAGAATTGAAGTTTTTATGATTATTGGAATGGAGATCTGTGCATCTAGTTTGAACACTGAAATGTAGTCAAGCCGACTAAATGCCTATTCATTGTTTATTGCCCAAGCACTCATGTCAATTGAGGCGACCTTTAAGGTGCCATTACACGCTGAAACTGTGATGATGGTTTCTTCTAAAGCGCCAAAAACCCACCCAAAGTAACAACCCACTTTTGTAAAAACTCAAAAGTGGGAATATTTTTCACAGTCAATTATTAGGGTCAGGCAAGTATTAGAGCCAGACAATTATTAGAGCCAGACAAGTATCAGAGCCAGACAATGCTATCAGCGTAATCATTGTCCTTGCGTTAAGGCGTGTGGTGAGCTGACATCTTTTAGAGGTAGCGGCTGACATTTACTAGAAGTAGCCGCTGTCGACAAAACCAAAAAAATCTAAGCGGCAATCATAATTTATTGAGGTGTTTTTGTTGACAACATTTAGCGAGCCATCGCTGTGAATTACCGCATCGACAGCTCCGGATATTTTCTCATCCATCGCACGGGTAATGAGTCCTTCGGTACCTTGTTGGCCCGCGGAGGGGCTCGCCGCGCGCCAACATGTAGGTAACTTTCCAACCACGGAGCAACTTTGGCTCAGCGGCTGAAGGCCAGCGTTTCAACCAGTGTCATTGATCCAAATACGCTGGCATTGATATAGCCTTGATTGTCTTTATGGCCTTGGGTGTCGACGGAACCGACCATACTTTCGCGGTTGCTGCTGGCATCATTGTCGTTGTAACACGCGGAGAAGCCCATTTGTTTTCCGGCTAAAAGAGGTACTGGCGTGTTGGCTTTGTTGTCGTCATAGTTTTCGCCGTAAACGCGGACACTCATTTCCCACAGGTGCTTAGTGCCAACGCTGACGCGCTTCACTGTGATGTGGCTATTGAGCAATTTAGCATTGCCTGAGTTGGTGATGTCGACTGAGTCACCGAGCGTGCTGATATGGTAGGCCCACGCTTTGGTATTGAATTGGTGATCTCCCCCATTCTTGTTTTCATCGAGAAAAATTTCAACCGAATCATCATCCCAATAGCGTTCAAGTGGATTGGATGTGGCATCGAGTAAGGTGTCGTCAGTGATATCAAATAGGAAGTAGAGATTGCCTGCATCCCACATAGCTTTATAACGGCCGGAAAAATCTTGCGCGCTCGGATTCTGACCTAACCAAAACACATTGATGGGTGCCCAAGCCGCCGTATCCCATACAGCCTCAGCAACGCCGTCAATAATGGGTGCAATAACAGCGCGTGGCGCATCGTAGTGGTTGCGATCGAAGGGCGCCGAAGAAGACACGCTGCTAGCGCTCTTGGAGCTGATCGCAACACTTGATGGCTGGCTGCTGCTCGTGGGCGTCATTTTGAAATAGTTGTAGATGGCAGTGATATCAGCGTCTGAGACTACTGAGGCATTGTACGCAGGCATAGGTGAGTCGCCATTTCTGATAATTGCCGTCATTCTATCTAGGGTTTTTGTATAGCCCTGTAACTTGGGGAATCCTCCCAAACCTTCGCCTAAGTCACCATGACAGAAAGAACATTTCTCAGCGTAGACCGGCGGGAGCATTTTTGTGGGAGCGGACGAGCTAATTTTTGAAGAGCTAATCATCGAAGAGCTTACAACAGACATTTTACTGCTGGAAATTGCTGTGCTGCTCGCAACACTGGAGCTAGGGCGGAGACTAGATTCTGTTTGGCTGCTGGCCATGCTGGATTTCGCCACACTGCTCTTAATACTGGACACTGCTTGACTGCTGACAAGGCTCGAAGAAGCTTGACTGCTTAGCGCCTTCGAAGAGGCTTGGCTGCTCACAACGCTAGACTTTGCTTGACTAGAGGCGACGCTGGACGGCGCGATGCTGCTGGCCACACTTGACGGCGCCACGCTGCTTGCGGGCGCGCGACTGCTGGCGATAATGGGGGTTGACGATTGCGCTACCACGATGGCGCTGCTCACAGAGAGAGAAGACGCTGCGGCTTGTGACGATAAATTCACTACCGAAGCGCTGCTGTTGGCTTGGAGGCTCGAGATCGCGGTGCTGGTTGACGATTCGCTCATTTTTGACGCCGACGATAATACGGCTGGCATTGACGATTTGGGAACTGAGCTGGCCGCTGCACTCGAAGGCACAACCTCAGGGGATTGTGACGCAGGTGGAACACTTGAAGGGCCGCCGCTACTGCCGCCACCGCACGCCGTTAGAACGCTTAGCACCGAACAGGCAAGCAATAATTTGTTTAGAGACATAGATAGGTTTCCTAGTAGTTATTCGCTATATGATAGCGACGATGCTAACATTTTTGGCGCAAGATTTATGATTGAGGGTTGGCTTTTTTTTGATTCTGCAGACTGCAACTACTTTTAGGTGTGTTGTGGCGCATGAGCCAAAATTTTGATGCTAGGTTCACTCTCAGGGATTCACGCGTAAATACACTAAATTTACTCGCGCGACGGGTTATCCCTAACCCATCCTAATCCCG
>JAYWHF010000201.1:0-4341 GCA_043777855.1 Gammaproteobacteria bacterium
CTATACAACCAAGCTCGAATTCAAAATTTCGCCGAAAACACGGTAGTTGTTGAGTCAGGTGGCGCTACGACTGGTTTGTCATTGATCACTCGCGGCAAAGTTATTGAAACGCTGCCTAATGGTGAAACACGGAGCATCGTGCAAGGCCAATTCTTCGGTGATTTAACACTGGTTCAACCAAACAGCCTGACGACATCACCAACACTATGTGTTGCCACACCCGGTACAGAGGTGGCATTTTGGACTTACGAAGAACTCACAGCGATTTTCCGAAAAAGCGAACGCATTAAGTCCGGCGTGTTTCAAGCTATGAGCTATGCGCTTGCTACAAAACACACGATGCGACTAATTTGAGGATTTTCAAACTTGCGCGACCGATATCGACATGTAGCATGAAATTTCCAGAAACAATGTTTTAACAAAAGGAATCCAAAATGGCTAAGCCCAGCAAAACCACCGTATCGCTTTCAGTAGAAGAAGCTGCATTTCAATCCACTCTGGCTTTTGACCAAGAGCTGGTAGCACCGAACATGAAAACGCTCATGAATCGTTTGTCGGCAAGCAAAGGTGAACAACTTCTAGTGCTTCCCGAAGACATTCACGTGCTTCCAGATTTTAACGTCCGCACAAAAGGACCTGAATACACAGCCAGAGTACGCTTCATTGCAGATTCCATGAAAGCGCGGGGCTTTAACCCAAGCAAGCCGCTATCGGTGATTGCTGGCATCCTAGACGGCAAGCCAGTAATCTACGTTGTAGACGGTCATACACGTCTGGATGCAGCAATCCTTGCAATCTCCGAAGACGCTGACATTGAGTACATCCCAATTGTCTTGTCTGATAAATCAACAACGATGGAAGATTTGACCGTCGAATTGGTCGTCGGCAACACCGGTGAAAAGTTAAAGCCCTTGGAAATGGCTATTGCATGCAAGCGGTTGGTGAAGTTTGGATGGAGCGAAGAACGAATTGCAGGTGCGTTCGGCATCACGTCAAAGTATGTCGGTCAACTATTGACGGTCGTCGGTGCGCCATCTGCTATCCGCAAAATGGTCGATGATGGCACAGTGCCTTTTCAAATTGCCTATGAGACCATCGGCAAGTACGGCAATGACGCGGTAGCCTACTTGAGTGGTGAACTTGGCAAGGCTAAAGCGCACGGCGCAAGCAAAATTACCAAAGCAGGCATCAACGGACGCGCCCTTCCGAAGAAAATCGTTGCTAGCTATGTGGAATCGGTTGAAATGTTTACGGGAAGCCTGTCAAAAACAGCGCTCACCCAAATTAAGCAAGCTGATCAGTACACGCCAGAGTCGTTGGTTGGCGTCAAAGTAGAGGTTGATCTTGCTGCCCTGCTGGCGCTTCTAGAGCCGCAACAAGCTGCTGCGGACTTCCGTGCCAAGCAAGTAGCGAAAGCTGCGGCAAAGGAAACCATTGCCTCCGAAGCGTCAGCTTAAAGGTTGCGCAGTGAAAATTCACATCGGCCTAGAAGTTGCTCCAGAGAATGTTGAAAACACATTTTCTGTGACTACGCAAGAAGGTTGCACCATCGTCAAAGGTTCTGTACCAATGATGATGATGGCAAGCCTAATGAAGGGGCAATCCAAAGATTCTGTCATTGATATGCATCTGGGAAGCTTGTTTGGAGCAACGCTGGTATTTGGGCGCCCCAAAGACCTAATGCGACTTCGCGCAGTAGCACCTGTGCGTCCAGTGGATGAATCTCAATTCTCGACCTTCCAATTGAAATCAGGAGCACGCGACTGGATCGAATGGGGTGAGCACGGCTTGTCTAGCGTGTACCTGTTTTGGGCGCTTACTGGGTATTCTATGACTGAATCTGAGCCGTCATGTCATGTGCCAATTGATCCAGCTGACCTGCGCCGGTGTATTTTGATGCTAGACATCTGTGAGTTGAATGACGATTTCGCTGAGTCCGCATTTCCTGATTCAGCAATTGGCTGGAGTAGCTTTCAGGAGCGATGGGAACAACTGGTAACGACATTTACTGGTGAAGTGCCTGACTTCAAAGATATCGATTGTTCAAAATCTGCACCTAGCACGTACGCAATCATGAAATCTCTGAGGGGTAGATAAATGGGCTACAACACAAAATTCAACGGTGAGTTGCGCTTTACCAAAGAAGCCACGGCACTCCAATTTTCACACTTGTCTTCCATGTTTGACGAAGATTGTAGAGACCATCCTGAGTGGACATCGGAAAATCTGAGCTATGTGGATTTAGAGTTGACTGCGGATTTCCTGGGCATCAAACACAACGGCGCTGAAAAGACCTACGATCTCGAAAAAATTATCAATCTTGTCATCCAACAAATGCGATTACAGTGGCCGGATTTTGGTCTGATTGGACAAATTGAAGCGCAAGGTGAGGATTTCGAAGATAGATGGATTCTAAAAATCGGCGATGACGGAATGGCACATAAGGTCAAAGTTCCAGTAGTTGGTCAAGTTGTTCGCTGCCCACATTGCGAAGAAAAATTTCATTTAGCCCCTGAAAAATATAAACCATGATCAACCTGATTCTTCGCCTTTTAACCAACACCCTGCCCTGTCGGATTATTGACGACAACGGCAAGCCATACTTAGAGCGCTATTACTTAGCCACATTATTCGGCGTACGCTTCTATTTGCATCGTTTCGTGGCCAGTGACCCAGACCGAGGCCCGCATGATCATCCCTGGTCCTGGGCGCGCTCCGTGGTGCTCAGTGGTTGGTATTTTGAAGAATTGCGTAGCGGAACCAGGGAAGTCAAGTGGTTCAACAAATTGACCGGTGACACCTTTCACCGAGTGATTCTCCCAAGGAATTCCGATGGCGTTGAAAGCCCATGTTGGACACTATTCTTCCACAAATCTGAGTACGTCAAAGCTTGGGGATTCCTGCGACCCAAGGCCGACAGTAAGGAAATGACATGGGTGCCATTCAATTTCCCTCTTGACGGCACGGCAACATCGACCGAGTGGTGGAAATCCGCCTCAAAAGGTCGGAATGAACCGCGCCGCATGCCTTAAACAACTCAGCACAAAGATGTCAAAATTAACAAACGTAGAAATTCTCAAGCTATTCACTGCACCCAAAGGCACGAATGAACGCTTCGAGTCGCCTTGGATTGATGGGTCATATGCCTACGGGTGCAACGGCTACTCAATGGTTAGAATCCCAGCCGATGGCTTAGATTTACCCGTTCGCCACAAGGAAGTTCCTGCGACAATTCTAAATATTTTCGAAGACCTGCCCCCCGTCAAGACGTATTTTATGAGCCTGTTGTGATACCACAAGGCCTAACAAAATGCCCAAAATGTTGGGGAAGCGGCTCATACAGCGTGACCGATTGCGATAATTGCGAAACGACTGGCAGTTTTGAGCGCGACGGACACGACTATCACTGCCAGTCATGTGATGGCGACGGTCACACCATGGGCGGTGACAAGAAAATGAGCTGTACAACTTGCTCAGGCTATGGAGTCAAATTCGGCCTAACAGATCTCTGCGGCTCAGAATTTAACGTCCAATACCTTTCTAGGGTACAGAAGCTGCCTAACGTCGAAATAACTATTAATCCTGACGACAATAAAGCAAGCTTCTTCCGATTTGATGGTGGAATTGGCTTTATTTGTTCAAGAAGGAAGAATTAGAGTCGCCTAAAAGTTGTGACACGCGTGTCACAACTTTTAAAAACTGAGTTATTTTCGCTGTAATTCAAACTTGCGAACGTGTTTTCTGGTTGCAAACTAGGTTTTTCTATCAAAAGCCCTATCCGCAATGCAACCAGATCACCTTCTAAAAACCGATCCCGAACAATACAACGCCGTCGTTTACGGCCAAAAACGACATGAAGTCAGAGTCTTCGACCGTGACTACAAGGTAGGACAAATCGTCCACTTGAGCGAATTTGACCGAACCACTCAAACATTCACAGGTCGCAGCACGTTCGTGCGCATCACCGACATCACCGCTCCAGGAACTTACGGTCTACCCGACAACATCGGCGTCTTCTCAATATTTCTGTTGGAAGACGAACCCCATTCTGGTTCTTAGCCAGATATACGTCAGGTTTTCTAGCCGTTTTCCAGCTTGCACCTAACGCCTTGGGTGCTACTATAAATTTTTAACTCTTTCACTTTTATAGGATTTTATGCATATTTTTAAATCAATATTCTTGGCACTTTTGATGTTTACCGGCTTTGCACATGCAACAGAACCAGTAGAACAAACAGTGCCAACACTGACGACTTTGGAATGCCGCACTTGGACTAATGAAGACGAACCCATGCCAAAAGCTGTTTCGGCTTATATTGAAAAAGCGATCTCAGAAAACAA
>JAYWHF010000202.1:0-1513 GCA_043777855.1 Gammaproteobacteria bacterium
GGGGCTATCCCATAAACAGCTTCATGCTTTGGGAAGTAAAAAGTCCATCGATCAAAAACAATTATAAATTCTATGAATTTCTGAAATCTTTTTGTCAGCGGTTTGAAGAAGAAAATCCTCATCAACCAACCAGCGCAAGCTTTAAAGATTTCAAGGCTGTCATTGATGGCCAGCAACGGTTAACTTCTTTGTATATTGGCCTATGCGGCAGTTACGCTTTTAAAAACCCAAGAGTCCATTGGCCAAGCGTTAAAGATGAAAGTGTTTTGCCACCGCGCAAACTATATTTGAATATCAAAGCACCCTTAGTTACGGAAGATGATGAAGCTTTGATGCTTTATGACTTTAGATTTTTGACGGATAGCCAGTATGATTGCTTTCAAGATAGGTCAAGCTGGTTTTGTCTGCATGGCATTCTACAATTTCCACCTTGCCAAGGCACAGATGATGTTTTGTTCGAAATAGTAATTCCTGAAATTGAAAGGCGCGGACTAGGCAACTCTGATTTCGCCAGAAAAACTCTTCTTAAACTGCATGAAGCAATTCATGCACAGCCGTTGATTCACTACTTTTGTGAAAGCAGTCAGGAAATTGACTACGTTTTGAGTGTTTTCATACGCACTAATAGTGGCGGGACCAAGCTTGAGTTTTCAGATCTGTTAATGTCAATTGTTGTAGCCCATTGGGATGGTGACTTCCGAAAAGAGCTCGATGATCTGACCAAACAGATACATCAAGATCCAGAAATGGGCTTTTTCATCGAGCGTGACTGGCTGTTGAAGGCATGTCTGATGCTCACGGGTGCTGATGTTCGCTTTAAGGTTGGCAACTTTAAAAGCGATCAGGTTGTCAAGATTCAAAAGGATTGGCCAAAGATTAAGGATTGCGTGATTTCTACGTTTCGTTTGATCAGACGATTCGGCATTAACCCACCCTCCCTAACTTCAAAAAATGCGGTATTGCCAGTTTGCTATTATTTGTTTGTTAAAATGAAAAATGGCAGAGCATTGTATGAAGAGATTAACAATTTATCTAGACTCCACGAGCAACGTGGAGCAATCAGTCAATGGCTTTATATGGCCTTGTTGAAGGGTGTATTTGGTGGTCAGGCTGACACAATTCTCGCTTCGATGCGAGATGTAATCTACGACAACATTGCGTCAGACGTTTTCCCATTGCGCGCAATCATCAATCGTTACATTGCGACGAATAAAGACCTCAGATTCGACGAGGCTGATATAGATAAGTTGCTTGAGGCCAAGCATGGTGAGGTTCGGTGCCGCACAATATTGCATCTTCTCTTCCCCGAGATGAATCCAACTGAGGTTTTTCATATTGACCACCTGCATCCTCGATCTCAGTTCGAGTCGAGTGTTTTGGATAGTTACGAATTCCTAGCGCGCGATGAAGACCTGATGAAGTTTTTCAGTAATGAAGCACATTGCAATTCTATTCCAAATCTTCATTTGCTGAATCATTCTCAAAACCAATCGAAGAATGACATGCCACTAAA
>JAYWHF010000203.1:0-4332 GCA_043777855.1 Gammaproteobacteria bacterium
CATCTCAACCCAGTTATCCACCGGTAGTGCGGGAATGCTCGCTGGAATTTCAAGTGTTGGATGGTCAATGCTGAGCAGGTAGCGTAAGTCGGCTAACACTGGGTCCTCATTAGTCTCGTCGGGGCTGATAAAAATACGATGAGCTCTGCAGCGTGCTCCCAGCGTGAGGCTACTTGAGTAGCGGACAATCGGAGCCGCTAATACCAGCCCGATGAGTATGGGCATCAACCACCAGAAGAAGATCGGCGCATAGGTGAAAGTTACATATCCCCACAGTAGTGCGATGGCTGTCGTTTTTGAGGTCCGCGCAAAGCTTTCGCTCCAGCTTAGTAAGCGGCCCTCGCGGTCCTGAGCATCCCAACTGACTTTAAAGCCCAACAATACCGAAACCACAAAATACGCGTGAAATGACATCATGATGGGCGCTATCAAAACGGCGAAAGCTGTTTCAACGACAGTGCCTCGAATGATTGCTTGGGCGCCACCGAATTGTTTACGTCTGTGTGTTAGCGTCGCGACAATGCCTAAGAATTTCGGGAGCAACAGAAGCAGAGTTGTAAGCACAATGAGAGAGACAATGAGCCCCGTTTTGGCAATCGGCCAGTCGGGAATAATATGTAGGTAAGCTTGAGTAGCCTCTGGGAAATAGACGTTGCTATTTAGCGCGCGCACTACCGCATCTGCGGTGCTAAGCACCAACATCAACAACCAAATTAATGAGGAAATATAGGCCGTTGCGCCCAGTAAAAAGTGCAGTCGGTTGATGGGATGAAGGCCTGCGGCATCGAGAATACCCAAGTGTTGGATATTACCTTGTACCCAGCGCCGATCGCGGGTGGCATAGTCAATAATATTGCAGGGGACTTCTTCGTAGCTGCCCTCGAGATCAGCTAGCAAGAATACGTCCCAACCTGCGCGGCGTAGCATGGCAGCCTCTACGAAGTCGTGGCTGAGAATATCCCCACCAAAGGGTGCCTTCCCCGGAATCGTGGGTAGGCCGCAGTGATCAACGAAGGCCTTAATCCGGATAATGGCATTGTGGCCCCAGTAGTTTGCAGCGCCGGTTTGCCAAAAGCATGATCCGGTCGCAAGCATAGGGCTATAAAGCACAGCTGCAAACTGCACAAAACGACCGAAGAATGTTGTTTGGCGTACAGGAATGGGTACCGTCTGAATCAGCCCTGCGCGCGGGTTAGCTTGCATTGCACGCACCATGCGGAGCAGGCAGTGGCCACTCATGATGCTGTCGGCGTCCAGTACAATCATCGTTTCATAGTTGTTGCCCCAGCGTTGGCAGAACTCGGCAATGTTGCCTACTTTGCGATGAATGTTTTTTACGCGTCGGCGATAAAAGGTTTGCTTACTTAAGCCCCCTAGCCGTTCCGTCAATTGTTGCCATGCATTTAGCTCAGCTTGCGCAACCGTGAGATTTGTGGTGTCGCTTAATATAAAAAAATCGAAGTGCGCTATCTCGCCAGTTTTTTCGAGAGAGCGCAGCGTAGCTTCAAAACCCGCTATCACCCGGTGGGTGTCTTCGTTGTAGATCGGCATAACGATGGCGGTGCGCCCGGTTAGCGGGAGCGCATCGTTATAAACGCTATCGATGGGTCTCAACGAGAGAGGGTCAAGGCGCAGCATTTGCAGCACGAAGCCGCAAACCGCGCTCCAAAATGCGGTAGTGATCCAGCTAAAAGAAATAGCGAACAACACCAGAATAACGCCTTCGAGCACGGTGACTCCGTTGGCACTCAGGATGTCGTACATCATGTAAACACCGGATGCCGCCGTTAAAATCGTTAAGGCTGCATAAGAAAAACGGCGCCAAAACTCGCCGGGCAACCGGATTTTATTCTCCGGAAGCAGGCCACGGTCTATCGGGGTAGCTGATGATTTATTCGGCGTGTGTTGGGGATTATTGAATGGCATCTGGATACCAGACATAACTCCAAACCTCTGTTAGGCGCTTTTCGCGCAATTTTAAGAAAAGACGCATGTCTACAAGGTTGTTGCCATCGGGCTCAAGTTTGAATGAGGCGCGCCACGTTTTTCCGTCGGGTAACTTGCTTACATGCAGATCTGTAATGCTCCCGGAGTTTTTCTGCAGTTCAGGCACCAACGTCGAATTCGAGGGTAATTTATCTAACTCCCCGCCCCGAAAATCAATAGCGAATTGGCGTTTGCTTTTCGGGGGTGGATTACCTTGCGCCGCAACGGCACCCCAGCCAGTGCGTGTCCGAATAACCTTCGCGATAGTTTGCTCTGGCAGATCGGCGTCAAAGCTACGTAGACGGTAGCTGAAATTGCGACTATCACCAGCTTTCATTGATTGTTCAGGCACCCAGTACGCGACAATATTGTCATTGGCTTCACTGTCAGAAGGGATTTCAACAAGCTCTACCCGGCCTTTACCCCAGCTGCCTTCGGGCTTAACCCATAAGCTCGGGCGGCGCTCATATTTGGCTTCAGTGTCAAGGTAGTTGTTAAAGTCGCGATCTCTTTGCAGTAAGCCAAATCCGCGTGGGTTGTTGTCTCCTAGTGAAGACACGTGCAAGCCGCGATGGTTCGTGAGTGGGCGCCAAACCCATTCGCCAGACGAGGATTGCATGAGTAGGCCGTCGGAGTCATGCACTTCAGGGCGGAAATCGTCAAAGTGACGTACGCTGTTTTCGCCGAACATATACATGCTAGTCAGCGGTGCTATGCCTACTTTAAGAATGTCTTTGCGGGCAAATAAGCGCGCTTGAATTTTTAGTTCTGTAGGGGATCCTGGATATATGTCAAAACGATAGGCGCCGGTTATTGAAGGGCTATCGAGTAACGCATACATCACCATGTGTTTTTCGGTGGGAGTAGGTTTCATCATCCAAAATTCGCGGAATACGGGAAACTCCTCACCTTTGGGTTCTGCTGTGTCTATCGCTAAACCTCGCGCGGAAAGGCCGTAAGCTTGGCCGGGCCCAACAATGCGGAAGTAGGATGCGCCCTGAAAAACGGCAAACTCGTCTTTGTACTGATTGTTATTCAGCGGGTAGTGTATGCGAAAACCCGCAAAGCCTATGTCTTTGGGCGCAATACCGGCCAAGGGTGCAGCCTTGCCATCGTAATTAAAAAACTCCTGTTTGAACTGTAAAGTGGAGTCGTCACCGTTGGTTGCCAAGTGCAGTACTATTGGTTCTTTGTAAAGAAAGCCTGCGTGAAACAGCTGTATTTCAAAAGGCGATTCGTTATGCCAAAGCGCGGCGTCTGAACGAAAACGAATAGACCGGTATTGATCGTAATCCATCTTGGCTAGCGCCTCTGGAATATGAGTGACTATTGGTTTGAATTCGTCGCGAGCAAGTAGGCTGGCCCGCGAGGCAATAGCATCGAATAAAGCAGGTTGTGATGCTTCGCTGGCGGATGTCGGTACTATGGTGGTTTGCGCAGCATGCGATTGCGCAGCGAGGGCACCGCCTGCCATTAGCAATGCAGCGCTCAGCGTTAACAGGCAGCGTGATGCGAGTTGCAGTGTCTTGGCGTTCTTAGTTGTGGCGCGCAGAATGTCGTTGAGCGAATTAAGCATTCATTTTTCTCCGTCTGGATTGTTCACACTATGATAAATAACAAATTAGATGATTAATAACAAATTGGATAACTGATGGCAAATGGGATGATTAATGACAAGTTGGGCAAAAACACAACGCAAGTATTCTGACATTTATGTGTTTGGGTGTTTTGTATGTCTCGGCAATCTTCTGTGTCGAGAGTGTTCATTTCGAGGCCGCGGCATTGTAAACCATACGGAGCCAAATATAGCGGTAAAATAACAGCGTAATAAACATTTTTACCGATCACTTTCCTTGCCTTGACGAAATGCGGTGCCAGTTTGAATCCTATTTATTCTAAAAAGACACGGGTGTTTGATGAGCTGCTACACTTTGACAATGTTTAGCGTTTTAAAAGTGTAGGATAAGTCCGCCTAAGGTATGTTGAAGTTTAGCCGCTACGCCCGTGGAAACCCGATAGCATTTAGGTTGCTAGGGCTTACGCTTGTCAGTAGTTCGCTGATCACCATGATGGCGATATTGCTGCAACTCTATGGCAATTTTCACGACGATGTTACCGCGCTTGAAAAGCGTCTCGATCAGGTACGTATTAGTACCTTGGCGAGTATTACCAAGAGTTTGTGGGGCTTTGACCAAGAGCAGTTAAACATCCAAATCGGAAGCGTGCTGGCGGTTCAAGATGTTGTTCAGGTGCGGGTGGTTTGGCGCGACTGGAACAGCAACGAGCAGACCCTCGCGGCGAGCACGAACAAATTTTCGCAAGCAGAAATCGATAATAAAAAAAGCC
>JAYWHF010000204.1:0-1508 GCA_043777855.1 Gammaproteobacteria bacterium
TGCTTCAGAAAAAACCAGCAAGAGTAAAAAAATATTTCAAACATGAAAAAATTCAGTATGCGGCATAGTGGATATATTTATCCGCCGGGTTAATAGTATCCTCGAAGTTGCACTTTCGGCAAAGGCAAGCAGTGCTGTACATTTTGGTCAGATAAAACAGACTATAGGAAATGATATTAAGATTAATGTTCTAGATTGTTCTGGCGCCCAATCTATTTCCAAGATCGACGATGATCAAGACCTGGATGACGATGCTCTGTTTGATGAATTTGATCGAATGTTTGAAGCCGAGGATGAAATATGTCGCCGTATTTATGCGTTGAAAGTCCAACACGGTAATCGCGAGGTTGAAATGGCGCTCGGGAGTACGCGTAGGCTTCCTTATCTTGAGCAACCTGCCGCTATGCATCAAGTGCTTAATGGCTTCTATTCTCGATAGGCGTCACTTCACAACATCTCAAAGATTTGGCGAAAGCGCAAAAAATGTTTTCCGTCTCTTTAACCACTAGGTAAAAGCAGACTAATCTCTCCCATTGGGCTTTAAGAGCCCCCGCAACCAGTTAGTTAGCGAATTTTTTTCTAACACATATCGATCCATTTGATCTTGGTTAGTAAAATAGTGTTCTGAATGCCTGAATAGTAACTCGCGTTTCAACATTCTGCGTGTGGGGTCGATGTTCTTAATGACGCGCGCGGGGTTTCCTGCCGCGATGACGTTAGCAGGAATATCTTTCGTCACAACAGCGCCTGCGCCTATCACCGAATTTTTGCCGATGCTCACACCTTTATTGACAATCACGCTTTCGCCGAGCCACACATTATCGTCAAGCACTACGGGCTTAGTGCAGCGAAATGGACGAATACGGTTATAAATACCATGCCAGTCACTATCACTAATATACACATTTGCCGCAAACATACAGTTGTCGCCAATGCGAATGGATTGCGCTGCAGAAATGCGTACGCCAGGTGAGATCAAACAATAGTTCCCAATAATAATTTCACCGCCTTTTTTGCCATCGACCAGACGCTTGCTCGGCCAGGTTGTGAAACGAATAAAATTATCGGGCGCTGCAATCATTTGGGCGAAAGTGCCAACATGAATATTGTGGCCGAAAATAACCAAACAGCGTGGGTGCGCGACTTCAAAACCCTCGCCCAAAGAATCAAATTGCGGTGCTATAAAACGCCGTACATAAAAACGATTAACGGCCTTATAAAAGCGTTTAATAAAATACGGCGTGTTGTTTCGGCGCATGAAAAACTTTTCGTTAAAAGACGCTGTTAGAATGATGCGCGATTATCAACGAGAACGACCATGCTGCCAATTGAAATTGTTATAGACCTACCCTTGGATATCAATAACGTTAAAGGTTTTTTGGACAGCCAAGAGGGCGATGCGTTGTATCAACACGCACTAACAGCTGCGCGACAGGGTGCGGTGCTAGAGGTCGGGAGCTATTGCGGAAAATCGACGGTGTATCTTGGTGCGGCCTGTAAACGAGCAG
>JAYWHF010000205.1:0-1504 GCA_043777855.1 Gammaproteobacteria bacterium
GCCGCCATAATCGGTGTGACGCCCACATCATTTTTATAAACACCGACGCCCAAATCTACCTTACCAGGATTAAGGTCTTTGGCATAAGCAATGCTCAAACCTAGAATAGGGTCTGCTGACAATAAAGAGAGAGTTTCGAACATAAGTTGCCCACAGATTTAATCGCTGGAAAGCGGCAGACTATACACAAATTTCTGCGAATGTAAGTTACCGCAGATTATCGAAGAGTAACTTACTGGCTGGGAATTACCGCACCTTAAAAACCAACTAAAATTCTCCGTCTCGCGCCATTCTTTCGCGCTCTTTGCGGTCAGCCTCTTCTTCTTTGGCATGTTCAATAATGCGCATCATACTGGCGATATCAGCATCGACATTACTGGCAGCATATTCACCAGTCAACTTCACATTGGGGTGCAGTTTACCGCGCTCGAATAAGTCCCATATTTCTTCTGCATAGTGGGTTACCAGTAAACTAGGGGCATATTGGCCAAAATAAGCGGTCATGTTATTGATGTCGCGGGTCAGCATCATTTGCGCGTTGTTGTTACCCGCCGCATTGACCGCTTGAGGAAGATCAATCACCACGGGGCCGCTGGCATCTATCAACACATTAAATTCAGACAGATCGCCGTGAACCAAGCCAGCACAGAGCATGCGTACAATCTCCATCATCATACGGCCGTGATATTCAGTCGCGACATCGACATCAAACGCAACATCATCCAAGCGTGGCGCCGGATCACCGTCGGCATCGACGATAAGCTCCATTACCAACACACCATCAACAAACCAATAGGGTGTTGGAACCCGCACTCCTGCTTCCGCGAGGCGATACAGGGCATCCACTTCGGCATTTAGCCATGCATCTTCTTGCTCCTTCTGGCCAAATTTTGTGCCTTTCGCCATAGCCCGCGCCCGGCGCGAATTACGCACAGTACGGCCTTCTTGGTATTGCACGGCCTGTTTAAAACTGCGCTTGTTGGCTTCCTTATAAACTTTGGCGCAACGCACTTCTTCGCCGCAAAGCACCACAAACACCTGCGCTTCTTTGCCACTCATTAACTGAAATAGAACTTCATTTACTAAACCATCTTCAACCAATGGCACTAATCGTTTAGGTATTTTCATTAAGACTCGAGCGATAGATTAAGTGAGTTGAATTCCAAGGCGCGATTATTACATAGCGTCAGCCCTAACACACCCCCAATTGCCGCGTACTAACTTGCCAATCCGATCAGCGCGGACCCCTCGCAAACACCCAAGCGCCAGCGGCCCAGCACGCGATAAAAAGGTTAAGGCCAGCGTCGACTCTCATCTCATGAAACCCTAAACCAACGACGATTCTTTTTTGTTTATCGCTATTTCATTTTTGGTTTAATACTTTATATTGCCCTACCCTCAGCTATTCCATTCGCTCGCCGCTTTCTTTTGGTAATTTTTGTGACCCGCACCGCCTCAACACAAACCAGCTCAACACCGCCCAGCGTTATCGCTCAGACTCTTG
>JAYWHF010000206.1:0-1500 GCA_043777855.1 Gammaproteobacteria bacterium
CGACCACTCGCACGTAATTGCCCGCCCTTGAGTTTCATCCTCTACCTCAATATGAATATTTCCATCTTGATGATTTAAAAGACGCGAAATAATATTTTGTAAAAGATCCTGAATGTGCCCTTCGCGCTGATTTAATTGTTGCGATTGTTGATCAAAAGCAGCGTAGGCAAGAAATGAATTAATCAGTGATTCCATATCTAATATATCGCGGTTTATCCCCGCTAATTGTCGCCGCAAATCATTAGGTATATGTTGTTCTTCGGTAATCGCCAGCGCAAATTTCATGCGCGCTAAAGGTGTTCTCAACTCATGTGAAACCGCTAGCGTCATTTCTTTTTGCGAGCGCATTAAGTCGTTAAGTCTAATTGCCATTGCATTAAACGCATTGGCAAATGGATACACAACCGAGCGTGGTGACACTTTAATAACTTCTTGTTGCGCATCGTTCCCCAACTGCTGTGCATGCTGCGCTAACCGCGCTAAATCCCGCGCCAGCGGCCACACCCAAAGAAACACTGCTGCGGCAATTGCACTGTAAAATAATAAAATAAAGGGAAGATAAAAAGCGTTGCGGCTAGTTGACGATAAAGGATAGGCCAGCACTAATATATCGTCAGAGTTTTCAATGCGTTTATAAAAATAATGCGCATTATCATCATTTACAGTAATAACACCACCTTGTTTAATATTTTCTGCAATATCTGTTTTAGAAAAATTGGATACGGATAGCAATTGAGCCTGGCATTTAAGCCCTGCAGTTACTTGCTTGAGATAGGTGTTTTTGTCTTCGTTTTGGCTATGTTTTAAGGATATTTCGATCAATGTAATTAAATCAACCACTGCAGGGTCAATCGCCAAGGGAGGATTTACTTCATCCCAAAATTTATTTAATACCAAACCTAACAGCACTATTGATAAAACAATAATGAGATAGAGCGAAACAAATGCACGATTCATTTAATCAACTCCATGCATCTGCAACAAAAAGATAGCCTTTTCCCCAAATGGTTTTTATACGGGTTGGATTCTCTGAGCTATCAAACAATTTTTTTCGCAGCTGTGAAATACGAACATCGATAGTGCGATCTAAACCATCGTATTCACGATTGTAGATTTGATTAAATAGATATTCCCGCCCAATGACTTGCCCTGCATGTTTTGCTAAAGCCACTAATAAATCAAATTCATGACTGGATAAATTAATGTCTTCCCCGTCAAGCTGTACTTTACGAGCTGTGGGTTGAATAATTAATTTATCAAACTCTAGGCTCTCTTGCTCGCTGCTTTCCTGATGATAGTAACGACGCATTAACGCCCGTACACGTGCCAATAGCACGCGCGGTTCGACGGGTTTAATCACGTAATCGTCGGCACCAAACTCAAGCCCTAAGACTTGATCTATATCTTCATTGCGAGCCGTCAACATTAAAATAGGGCCGCGATATTGCGGTCGTAATTCTTGGCAAATAGTTAAACCATCTTTACCCGGCAGCATTAAAT
>JAYWHF010000207.1:0-4269 GCA_043777855.1 Gammaproteobacteria bacterium
CGGTGCATCAAATGACATTGAGCGGGCAACAAGCTTGGCGCGCAATATGGTCACCAAGTGGGGCTTGTCGGCAAGCTTGGGCCCGTTGCATTACGGTGACGAAGAGGGCGCGTATCCGGGTATGGCTACCCAGCAGTATTCCGGTGAAACTTCCAAGCGTATCGATGAGGAGGTTCGCCGAATTATTGACGATTGTTACGCTCGCTCCGCTAAAATTCTTGAAGAATATCGTGATGTTTTAGAAGCCATGAAAGATGCCTTGATGGAGTACGAGACAATCGATTCTGAGCAAGTTGCAGATTTAATGGCGCGGCGCAAAGTCCGTCCTCCTCGTGAGTGGAATGATGACGATTTTAACAGCCATCTTCGCAACAAAGCCGCCGGCGATAAGCCCGCGGGTTCCGTGGGGGATCCGGCGAACACGCACTAAAACGCAATCGGTCTGTCAACAATAACCCTGGGCTTGCTCGGGGTTATTTTTTTAGTGTATTGGCGGCGCGCTCAGTCCTCCAAGGAATTGCTTATCGCTGTCACCAAAACAAAAACTCAGGTCTTCATATGCTGTTACGCTGTGGATCGCATTTTCTAGATCTTTCGCGCCCCAAAATAATGGGCGTTCTAAATGCCACCCCAGATTCCTTCTCAGATGGTGGGATTTACTATCGCCAAGGAAAATTGTCGTCCGACCTTGTGATCAAGCGCGCTGAGCAAATGCTCGCAGAGGGAGCTGATATCATCGACGTAGGCGGCGAGTCGACGCGTCCAGGCGCTGAAGCTGTGTCCGAGCAACAAGAGTTAGATCGCGTTATCCCCGTTGTCGAGCTCTTAGTGCAAAAACTCGGTGCTCTGGTCTCCGTCGATACGAGCACCGCATCCGTTATGTCTGAATCAGCTAATAATGGCGTCAGCTTAATTAACGATGTGCGAGCACTTCAGCGTGAAGGTGCTCTCGCGGCTGCAGCAAAAGCGGGTTTACCGGTCTGTCTGATGCACATGCAGGGCCAGCCAGTTTCGATGCAAAAATCCCCCGAATATGTTGATGTGGTTGCCGATGTAGCCAAGTTCTTGCGTGATCGTATGCAAGCGTGCTTCTCGGCGGGGATTGCCAAAGAGAACCTTTTATTGGATCCGGGATTTGGCTTTGGTAAAACTCTCGCGCATAATCTCGCCCTTTTAGCGCGCTTGCCAGAATTGGTCGCTTTAGGTCAGCCTTTACTGGTAGGCCTATCGCGTAAGTCAATGCTGGCGGAGCTACTTAATCGTGAGATAAGGGAGCGTTTGCCTGGAAGTTTGGCAATGGCTTTATTCGCTTTAGAGCGAGGCGCTGTCATCGTTCGTGTACATGATGTGGCGGCAACGAAAGATGTTGTTGATGTTTTTAATGCGATAAAAAACTACCAGATTTAAGAATCTTAAGATCAATTAAACAATAGGTTTGAGGAGTAAATACTGATGCCGCGTAAATATTTTGGTACCGATGGTATTCGTGGGTTGGTTGGTGAATCGCCCATCACGCCGGATTTTATGCTGAAACTTGGTTGGGCTGCCGGCTGCGTTTTGCGTGATCGTTTCTCCGGGTTAAATATGATTTTAATTGGTAAAGATACGCGTATTTCTGGCTACATGTTTGAGTCTGCACTGCAAGCGGGGCTGATTAACGCAGGTGTGGATGTTGGTTTGTTGGGCCCCATGCCTACTCCTGGAGTCGCTTATCTGACTCGTACATTTCAAGCGCAAGCCGGCATTGTGATTAGCGCATCGCATAATAGTTATGTCGACAACGGCATTAAATTCTTCGGCGGCAACGGCACAAAGCTACCTGACGAGTTGGAGTTGCTGATAGAAGAGCAACTTGATAAGCCCATGGTTACCGCTGAAAAACTTGGCAAAGCGCGTCGTATTGGCGATGCTTCCGGGCGTTACATTGAGTTTTGCAAAGGCACTATGCCTTGGGGCTTTAGTTTGAAAGGTATGCAAATTGTCCTCGACTGTGCGCATGGAGCAACTTACAACATAGCACCGGATGTATTTACAGAGCTTGGAGCCACCGTAATCCCGATATTTGTTGAGCCTAATGGCACCAATATTAATAGGAGTTGTGGTTCAACCAAGCCAGAAGCATTGCAAGAGAAAGTTCTCGAGATAGGCGCTGATTTAGGAATAGCATTTGATGGTGATGGTGACCGCTTGATCTTTGTTGACCATAAAGGCGAGGTCGTTGATGGCGATGAAATTCTTTACATTATCGCCGCCTACCAACAAGAGTATGCGGGTGGTTGTGATGGCGTGGTAGGCACGCTCATGAGCAATTTTGGTTTTGAGTTAGGTCTTAAGAAGCTAGGTGTACCTTTTGCGCGGGCAAAAGTAGGGGATCGTTATGTTATTGAGCTAATGCGTCAAAACGGATGGCGTTTGGGTGGCGAGAATTCGGGGCATATAGTGTGCAGCAACGTTACTACGACAGGCGATGGAATCATTGCCGCTCTGCAAGTATTGCTGGCTGTTACGACCATGGGTGATTCATTGAATGTTATTAAAAAAGGCATGCATAAATTGCCTCAAGTTATGATTAATGTTCACATGGCAAAGCGCATTGATTTGAATTCAAATGAAACGGTTCAGTCCGCCGTAAGGGCGGCAGAAGAAAAGCTAGCAGGAACCGGTCGGGTCTTGTTGCGCCCCTCAGGTACCGAGCCCGTAGTTCGAGTCATGATCGAAGGGGAGGATAGAAAACAAGTTAAGGCGTTGGCTCAAGAGCTCGCCGCTATTGTTGAGGGGGCATTAAGTTAGCGTTTTGAGGCTTCATTTGTTTCTATGTGCTGTTAAAAATGAATGACCTTCGCGATTTTTATTGTTGCAATGTTTGTTTTTCGACGCCGCGCCCAGTGGATTTAGAAATGCAGATAAAAATCAGAATGCTAAGCTAAGATTAGGTTGTATGTTCAAATCATCTTAGCTACCATTAGCGCCCGCTTTGGGGGAGGTATTGCTGTTGAATAAAGCAAGTAACACCAAGCGTCGTCAACTCGTAGTTGGCAATTGGAAAATGAATGGTAGTCAAGCCCTTATCTCTCAGCTGCTGAATAGAATTACGGTTGGTTGGCAGGGGGAGCGCCGAGCCGAGGTTGTCGTTTGTCCTCCTCATGCGTACCTGCAATATGCGCATAAATTGATTGCTGATTCGCCGATGTTGCTGGGTGCTCAGGATGTTAGTGAGTTTGACGGAGGGGCTTTTACGGGACAGGTCTCAGCGTCTATGTTGGCAGATTTGCATTGCAAGTTTGTCATAATTGGACACAATGAGCGTCGTCGTATGCAGTCTGAAACCAATGAGCAGATAGCACAAAAATTTCTGGCGGCTCAGCGAGCCGGACTTACACCAATTTTGTGTGTGGGGGAGTCGCTAAAGCAGCGGGAAAATGGTCAGCACTTGGCTGCCATTGGCGAGCAGCTACAAGCTGTATTCTCGCTCACTGGACATTCAGCTTTTGCTCAGGCTGTCGTAGCCTACGAGCCAGTGTGGGCCGTAGGAACCGGTAAATCTGCAACGCCGCAGCAAGCGCACGAGGTGCATCATTTCATTCGCGAGCAGTTGGGTGAGGTTGCGGAAATTGTTAGGATTTTGTACGGTGGCAGTGTTAAAGCGAGCAACGCTGAACAGCTTTTTGCGTTGACCGACATAGATGGAGCATTGTTGGGTGGAGCGTCCCTCGACCCTGAAGAGTTTTTGAAGATATGTAACGCGGCTGATTAATCAGCGTTGGCAACTTTTTCTTAATGAGATTTTAGATCGCAATAATAATTTAAAAATGAGAATTACTTTTTTAAATTAATTGCTGTTTAGAAAACAGATCGCGCTTTTTGGAGCGCCAAACGAGAGTTACAATGGAAAAGTTAGTATTAGTTATCCACTCAATTTCAGCGTTAGTCATTATTGGGTTGATTTTGTTGCAACAAGGTAAAGGCGCCGCAGCAGGAGCATCCTTTGGTTCTGGTGCATCGCAAACGGTTTTCGGTAGTGATGGTAGTGGTAGTTTTTTTACCCGAGCCACGGCCATATTTGCGACGATCTTTTTTTGTACAAGTTTGGGGCTAGCAGTGATTGCAAAAAATCATTCTAAAATTACTACTCAGGGAATCGTTGTGCCTGCCTCTCAACAAGTGCCCGGTGCTCCGGTAATTTCCGCTCCAGCGAATGATGTACCCGTAATTCAACATGAAACTGCACCATCAGCGAGTGATGTTCCGGTAGTGCCGGCGTCGCCAGCT
>JAYWHF010000208.1:0-4265 GCA_043777855.1 Gammaproteobacteria bacterium
TAATTAATGCGGATCGTGATTTAGCTGAGATAGCTACGCTTGGATTAAAACTAGTCGCTACGGTCGATACCCATATACATGCCGACCATATAACCGCCGCGCGTGAACTTAAAAGAAAAGTGGGTAGCCAGATTGCTATGCCTGCATTCGACAAGCTCGCTTGTACGGATGTTGCGTTAGAAAACGGTGTTCCGTTTCGGGTGGGTAGTATTAGCTTGTTGCCACTTCACACACCGGGCCATACCGCAGGGCACTTTGCTTATAAATCAGGTGAACGACTTTTTACTGGAGATGCGCTTTTAATAGAAGGCTGTGGCCGAACTGACTTTCAGCAAGGTGATGCCGATACACTTTATCGCAGTGTTCATGAAAAATTATTCTCATTGCCAGGTGAAACACTGGTTTATCCTGCGCATGATTATCAAGGTCGCTTCGTGTCGTCCATCGCGCAAGAAAAGCAACGCAATCCTCGTCTGGGCCAAGATAAAACCCTTGAAGATTTTCGGCAGATAATGGCCAACCTAAACCTCCCATATCCCAAATTTATTGATTACGCCGTTCCGGGTAACCAGATGTGTGGTGTTTGCCCAGATCACATTCCCGAGAATCTTGAAAAGTATTGTGGGCAAATGACGGAGAGCCAACAGGGGTAACTAGGCATTTCGTCAGGCGCGCCAATTTAAGGTTTAGTACCGCGGTCATCATTACCGCTAAACCTCACTCAAATTGGCCAATTTGCCAAAGCTTGGTAAAAAAACAAGAGCCAGCACTTTTTCGGGCATACAGAGAATTTCCAAGGTGTTTCCTAATCCAGCCCAGATTAACTTATCGACCTGACGTTTTTCGTAAACGTCGTAGCTCTAACAATTTGAAGGCGGCTGGCAACACGAAGAGCGATAGCAAGGGCGCGGTTAGCATTCCCCCGATCATTGGTGCAGCAATGCGGCTCATCACTTCTGACCCCGTACCGCTGCCGAGAAAAATAGGCAGCAAACCCGCAATAATTACCGCGACCGTCATAACTTTTGGGCGAATACGCAAGGCAGCGCCGTCTTGAATTGCCGAATTCAAATCAGATTCGCTTGTAGTGTCGCTATCAATGCGGCGCTGCCAAGCTTGCTTGAGATAGAGCAGCATAATCACGCCAAATTCTGCGGACACGCCTGCAAGCGCAATAAAGCCAACCCCGGTAGCAATCGATAAGTTGTAGCCCATTAAATAAAGCAGCCAGACTCCACCTGTCAGAGCAAACGGCAGTGTGATCATAATCAGTAAGGCTTCATCGAGGCGTTTAAAGGCAAGATATAAAAGCACGAAAATAATCGCGAGTGTTGCTGGTACTACCCATTGCAAACGGGCGTTGGCGCGTTGCATGAATTCAAACTGCCCTGAATAGTTAAGGCTCACGCCGGGTGGAAGTTTTACCTTGGTTGATACCGCTTTGCGAAGCGCGTCCACGGTCGATGCCAAATCACGACCACGCACATCGATATACACCCAACCGCTTGGCCGTGCATTTTCACTTTTGAGCATCGTCGGCCCATCGTTAATCACAATAGTGGCAATGGTACTCAAGGTAATTTGGTTGCCCAGTGGGGTGATGATGGGCAGGCTGCGCAATTTTTCCACGCTATCGCGCCACTCGCGCGGGTAGCGAACGTTGATCGGAAAGCGGGCGCGGCCGTCCACAACTTCACCGATGTTTTCGCCACCAATCAAACTGCTCACAACAGATTGCGCTTGCGTAATACTCAGCCCATAGCGCGCCAGTGCGAGACGATCAAGTTGAATATCCACATAGCGCCCGCCGTTTAATTGCTCGGCAATTGCAGAGGAAACACCATCAACAGATTTGGCTATTAGCGCAATTTGTTGAGCAACTTGATCTATTTCAGTGAGATTATTGCCTGCCACTTTTACGCCTATCGGGCTTTTAATTCCGGTGGCCAACATATCAATGCGATTGCGAATGGGTGGAATCCAAATATTCGCTAGCCCCGGAACTTTTACTCTGGAATCTAGCTCAGCCATCAATTTTTCTACCGTCATACCGGCCCGCCATTGATCACGCGGTTTAAATTGCACGGTGGTCTCAAACATCTCCAGCGGTGCAGGATCTGTTGCACTATTGCTGCGTCCGGCCTTGCCAAAAACACGCGCAACTTCCGGTAGGGTTTTAATTAGCCGATCTGTTTGCTGTAACAGTTTACTGGCGTTTTGTGCGGTAAGCCCCGGCAGTGCGCTAGGCATATAGAGCACATCACCTTCATCCAATTGCGGTAAAAACTCACCACCTAATTGGCTAATCGGCCACATAGTTGTGAGTAATAGTAGGTTTGCGATTAACAGCGTAAGTTTTGGTGTACGCAGCACCTTGGCGAGTAGCGGCTGATAGGCGTTAATCAACCAACGGTTTAGCGGATTCTGCTTTTCTTGTGGAATCTTGCCGCGAATCCAGTAACCCATTAGCACTGGGACTAGGGTAATGGATAAACCAGCAGCGGCCGCCATCGCGTAGGTTTTGGTGAATGCGAGTGGGCCAAACAAGCGGCCTTCTTGTGCTTCTAGCGTAAACACTGGAATAAACGACAGCGTAATAATCAATAGTGAAAAGAACAGCGCGGGGCCAACTTCTACAGCTGCCTCGGTAATGACGCGCCAGCGTGTTTCGCCGTGAAGTTTTTCGTGAGGATGCTCATGCTCCCAAGCCTCAATATGTTTATGGGCGTTTTCAATCATCACAATCGCCCCATCGACCATCGCGCCTATGGCAATCGCAATACCGCCGAGCGACATGATGTTGGCATTTACACCTTGGTAGCGCATGACAATAAACGCGACCAAAATCCCCAAAGGCAACGAGATAACAGCAACGAACGTTGAGCGTAAATGCCACAGGAACAGCCCGCACACGAATCCCACCACCAAAAATTCTTCAATGAGTTTATGGCTTAAATTTTTCACGGCGCGGTCAATTAACTGGCTGCGATCATAAGTGGTTACCACTTCAACACCGGGCGGCAAACTGGCTTTCAATTGTTCGAGTTTTACCTTCACGGCTGTAATAGTTTCGCGGGCATTCCCACTAGAGCGCATGACTACCACGCCACCGGCCACTTCGCCTTCACCATCCAACTCGGCCACACCGCGCCGCATCTCTGGGCCGATTTGTACAAAGGCTACATCACCGAGCGTGATGGGCACTCCATCCACTAATTTGATGACTACCGCTTTAAAATCATCGAGCGTTTTTAGGTAGCCTGTTGCGCGCACCATAAATTCGGCTTCGCCCAGCTCCATCACGCCGCCACCGGTTTCCTGATTCGCTTGGCTGAGTGCGGCAATAACGTCTTGATGATTTAATTTCAAGCTCGCAAGCCTCATCGGATCAAGCACTACTTGATACTGCTTAACCATGCCGCCAATCGCGGCGACTTCCGCCACATTAGGCAGAGGGGCTAGCTCAAAGCGCATAAACCAATCTTGCAAGGCGCGTAGTTGCGATAGGTCATGGTTACCGGTTCTATCAACCAACGCGTATTGAAAAATCCAACCTACACCCGTGGCGTCCGGCCCCAAGGCGGGCTTTGCATTCGCCGGTAACTGAGCTTGGATTTGGCTTAAGTATTCCAACACCCGCGAACGCGCCCAGTACACATCCGTTCCATCATCAAACAAGATGTAAACGTAACTATCGCCAAACATCGAGTAGCCGCGAACTGTTTTTGCGCCGGGTACCGACAGCATTTTGCTAGCAAGCGGATAAGTAACCTGATTTTCTACCAACTGCGGTGCTTGGCCGGGAAAGCTGGTGCGCACAATTACCTGTACATCCGATAGATCCGGCAAGGCATCAATAGGGGTAGTTTTCATCGCCCAAATACCCCAGCCAGCGATAAAGACGGCGCCGAGTAACATCAATAAACGATTGCTGACTGACCAGCGAATCAAGCGGGCAATCATGGCTGCGTCTCCATGGCGGGTTCGGGTTCTATTCCCCTGAGTGACGCTTCAGAATCCAGTAAGAATTGACCGCTCACTACGACATCCTGGCCCTCTTCAAGACCCTGGGTGATGACCGTTTGATCGCCAATTTCCTGCCCTAAAGTTACAGCGACCGGGCGGAAATGGTTGCTTGAGTCAGCCACCATGACCAGTGAGCGCTTGCCCGTGCGAATCACGGCTTCGGTCGGCACTAATAAACCAGTATCAGTTCGGCGACCACTCAATACTACGTGGCCACTGGTTCCTGGCTTCAATCCACC
>JAYWHF010000209.1:0-4252 GCA_043777855.1 Gammaproteobacteria bacterium
TTTGGCTTTGGGTTTAAGCGGAACCGTAGGACGAATACGCACCACGTTATTAGTGCCTCCATCCAACGAAACAACTTGAGTATCAAACATGGCAGGGCCGGCAATCCCAACAATATTAGCGGGGTTCAACGCATCATTGGTGCCAGTGTTAACTTGAATTAAAAAGACTGTCTGCATCGGCAACACAGTCGCGGGGTTAACACTTCCCTGAATCATGACATCAAAATAAGCGGTCGTTGAGAAACCATCCATAACATTCAGCGCCGCCTTCACCGGATTTGCTTTGCCGGTCAGAGCATCTATCACGGGGCTGACATCTGCCGTACCGTCCGTCGTGGCGGCTTTAGCAAAAATTAAATCCGTATTAAACGGCAAATCTGCAACAACGGGATCGAATCTCGGGTAGGTACCTGGCACGAAGGCAGTTGCGGGTGCAGGCGGGGGTGAAACTTCTTTTTTATCGCTGCCGCCGCAGGCTTGCAACACCAGTGCTGAAGAAACCATCAGAGCCAATAGCAAGAATGTATTTATCTTATTTTTCATAATTGAGTCCTAAGGATTCAAAGGGAAACCAGTGCAGACAAGTATCGTTATACTCTAGTCAACAGCTGGAAGGGGCCAACACAATCTGCAAAAAATGCAAGAAAGGCAAACAAACGTTTTGGCTGAGTTAGCGCGAGATCACAACAAATTTAACCGCTAAGCACACTACTGATATCTACACGGCTATGTCAACCAAATTACCCTTGGCCTCTAACCAATTTTTTCTATCACCAGCGCGTTTTTTATTCAGAAGCATATCCATAATTTGCATGGTGTCATCTTCGGCATCAATTGTGAGTTGCACTAGGCGTCGCGTGTCGCGGGCCATGGTGGTTTCGCGCAATTGTAATGGATTCATTTCACCCAAACCTTTAAAGCGCTGCACATTCACTTTACCTTTTTTATTTTCGGCGGCAATGCGATTAAGTACGCCAGTTTTTTCACTTTCATCGAGCGCATAATAAACATCCTTGCCGATATCGATACGATACAACGGCGGCATAGCAACATAGATGTACCCATTGCGGACCAATACCGGGAAATGCCGAACAAACAGCGCGCATAACAAGGTTGCAATGTGTAATCCATCAGAGTCTGCGTCAGCAAGAATACAAATTTTATGGTAGCGCAAGTCGCCCAAATCATCACTGCCGGGATCCATCCCAATCGCTACAGAAATGTCATGAACTTCTTGACTGGCCAAGATCTCCGATGAATCTACTTCCCAAGTATTTAAAATTTTACCGCGCAACGGCATGATTGCCTGAAACTCCCGATCGCGCGCTTGTTTTGCAGAGCCTCCCGCAGAATCGCCTTCCACTAAAAAAAGCTCGCTGAGCGCAGGCTCACCGCTTGAACAGTCTGCCAATTTACCGGGCAGCGCGGGGCCTTGAGTAATTTTTTTACGTGCTACTTTTTTGCTAGAACGCACTCGCTTTTGCGCATTGTTAATACAAAAATCAGCAATTTTATCGCCATCTTCTGTGTGTTGATTTAGCCAAAGTGCGAAAGCATCCTTTGCGACACCAGAAATAAAAGGCGCCGCTTCACGCGACGTTAAACGCTCTTTCGTTTGACCCGAAAATTGCGGGTCCGACAACTTGTAAGAGAGCACAAAACAACAGCTATTCCATAGGTCTTCAGGCGCAAGTTTTATACCCCGCGGAATTAAATTACGAAATTCGCAATAGTCGCGAATAGCATCTAACAAGCCTGTACGAAAACCATTGACATGCGTTCCACCCTGCGCCGTGGGAATCAAATTAACGTAGCTTTCCTGCACTAACTCGCCACCCTCGGGCAGCCACTGCACGGCCCAATTTACCGCCGCTGTTGTTGCCTTAAAATCGCCTACGAAAGGTTGTGCTGGAAGTGTTTCCCAGCCTTGTGTTGCGCCCGCCAAATAATCTGTTAAACCATCTTCGTAAAACCATGTATCTTTTTCGCCGGTTTGCTCATCCAGAAAGGTCACATGCAAACCAGAGCACAAGACGGCTTTAGCACGCAGTATGTGCCGCAAGCGACTCACTGAAAATTTTGGTGAATCAAAGTACATCGGATTCGGTAGAAATTTAACGCTGGTGCCAGTTTGACGTTTGGGACAAGTGTCGATAACTTCTAAATCGCTGGCCTTATCGCCGTTGGCAAAACCCATGCGATACACATTACCATCACGCTTAATAATAACTTCTAAGGTGTCGGAAAGCGCGTTGACAACCGAGACACCCACACCATGCAAACCGCCAGAAAACTGATAATTTTTATTGGAAAATTTTCCGCCCGCGTGGAGCGTACATAAAATAACTTCGACACCCGGCTTGCCTTGCTCAGGGTGCATATCTACCGGCATACCACGACCATCATCGGTCACAGTTACCGATTGATCTTTATGTAAAATAACATCAATTGTTTTAGCGTGGCCCGCGAGAGCCTCATCGACAGAATTGTCGATGATTTCTTGCGCAAGATGGTTTGGCCGAGTAGTTTCGGTATACATGCCTGGGCGCTTTTTAACAGGATCTAAACCGGTGAGTACTTCAATATCTTCTGCGGAATAATTAGCCATATTTTTTGTTTTCTACATGTTGATTTATGATTTACACGAAGGCAGGAATACTTATTTAGCGTTGATCACTTACGTAAAAACCTTAACCCTTCTTCCAAATATTTTTCGAAGTGCTTAAAGGAATGATCACCGCCCTCTTCTATCGTTTGCTTAGAGCGTGCGAATTTATTTACGGCCTGACGATAATCCAGTGTTTCATCGCCGGTTTGCACCAACAACCAGTAACTATCAAACCGAGTTGGTTGAATATCAGCGGCCTTTAGTTCGTCGACATGACGAGCGCCTAGCTGGTAGCAATCGTCGGAATTATAACTCTTAAGCTCAACATCTAGATATCGAGGCATAAACTCCCAAGGGTTAACCGCCGGATTAACGAGCAGCGCACGAAGATTATACTTCTCCACTAACCACGTTGCCCAAAAGCCGCCCAGTGAACTGCCAATTAAATACACCGGCTGGGGTAGCAATGACTCCACTAGCTGCTCAAGTTCCCGACGAACCTGTTCAGGATAGGGCGTTAACGACGGGCAATAATAGGCGACTTCAGGCAGATTTTTCGCAAGCCAATTTTTTGTTTGCTGTGCTTTATAGGAAAGAGGAGAACTGAGAAACCCGTGGATATAGATAAGTGCGGACATAAATCTAGCTTGCAACTCATTGAAATTCGAGGATCTTGAAAGGGCGGCCGCTCAGTAGTTGCGGATCGTAAACCCAGTGCGGAGACAGCGGCAGCCCTTAATAGCCCGCCGATTTATAATCAATCACATATTCTTTACCCGTGACGCGCTCCAGCCCCGTCGTAAAACTGCCATCATCATAAAGATCATACCAACGGTAGCCGGGCATGAGAGTGTCGACGGTAAAATCATGGCTCTGAGGCTTAAATTGCACGCAAGTAGACGGCGTGGCAATTAAGGCGACCTGCTTGCGCTGACTACGAAAATCTTGATGTACATGACCCCAAGCGACCAATTTTACGTGGGGATGCTGGTCAATAACTGCAAAGAATGCATCGGCATTGCTCACGATATACTGATCAATCCAAGCGCTACCGACCGGTACCGGCTGGTGATGCAACATAACGATAATATGTTTTGTAGGATTTGCCGCAAGTGTATGGCTCAGAAATTCTAATTCACCTGCAGCAAGATTGCCGTGTACGGCACGCGGCACCACAGAGTCCAACAATACTATTAACCAATTACCTTGGACAACAGTTCGCGATTCAGGAAGATCAGGGATATCTAGCGCCGCCATAATCGGAACTGAATCGTGATTCCCTGGCAGCCAAGCAAATGGCTCCGAAAAATACTGCCGCACGATCTTAATAAAGCGACGGTAGCATTTATCGTGGCCAGCGCTTGCAATATCACCCGTGCAAACGAGGTAGTCGAACGCAGGTTCTTTTTCAGTAATAAGCGCTAACACGTCATGCAAACTTTGGTCAGTATTTAAGCCCAACAGCTCCTCGCTCGTGAGCGCGCCCAAATGGCAGTCACTGATCTGAATAAGTCGCTTAGGCTTAGGCATTGTTTTTTTCACAACAGCTTCCATCTCGCGTGGATGCATCCTTTAAGGTAGACGATGAAATAGAGTTCGATAACCAACGATATACGGTAAATAGGTTTTCTTCCACCCTCGAAA
>JAYWHF010000210.1:0-4250 GCA_043777855.1 Gammaproteobacteria bacterium
ATCGAATCGAAGAGCGTATTAATTTGACTAATCGACACGCCAAAAATTGCTGGCGCCATCAGGGCCAAAATGCGCTTAACACCCGGATCCTTCCAATCAATTTTGGGCGATGGCAAAAGTTGTAACCGTTTTAGATGCGGCATTTGAAAAACAATAGACAGGGAGCCCGCCAGCAATACGCTCCACGCGAGCGCAAAAGTCACTGAGCCGATCATGGGCGCAATGACTAACATGGCGATGATCGACACTACATTTAACAGAACTGGCGTAAAGGCCGAAACCGCAAACCGGTCGTAGCTATTGAGGATTGCCCCCATAAATCCGCTGAGGGAAATCAACATCAAGTAGGGAAACATAATTCGAATTAATGCGGTGTAATGGGCAAATTTTTCAGGGTCATCCATAAAGCCCGACGCGAAAACCACCCCCAGCACGGGAGCGCCCAGCACGCCTAAAACGGTCACGAAAATCAATGCGGCACCCAAACAACCGGCAACCCTGTCGATTAAATGCTTAAGCGCTGCTTGCGATCCTTGCGTACGATACTCCGACAGCACAGGAATAAAGGCTTGAGAAAATGCGCCTTCAGAAAATAACCGACGAAAAAAATTGGGGATACGAAATGCCGCATTGAAAGCGTCAGCATCGCTGCCAGCGCCAAGGTAATAGGCCTGCAACTGATCGCGCGCTAAGCCGGTAACCCGCGACATCATGGTCATAGAGCCGGTTATCATACTTGAGCGTAAAAGGCTGCGTTTCGGCGTGCTTTCGTCTGGTGCCGGAGAGTCTGACACAAAAAATTCCTGATCATAAAAATCGATCGCGCATTATCAACGCTCAAGCACAACGCATACAAGCGAATAAATACTTCTGACCGGATTTTCAGGGCGCCATTTTTGCTTTTAAAACCCGAATATTGCCGTTTTCGTCACACACTTTTGTCACAGCGTCATAGCATTTATTATTGCTAAGGCGTTTTGCTAAAAACTCGCCCTGCCCTAATCCACACTCGAAAATTAGATAACCATTGGCGCATAAATAGCGTGGTGCCAGAGCAATTAATTGATTAAAAATAGAGAGCCCAAAAGGCCCCGCATCAAACGCTTCTTCCGGCTCATGCTGGGAAATTTCTTCCGCCATATTTTTTACTTTTGCCGACGTAATATACGGAGGAGCACTGACAATCAAATCCACCGCACCGTGAAAAACCTGAGTGTCAAACGGGCTAAATAAATCCGCGTTAAAAAATGTTGCGCGTTCAGCCAACCCAAAATGCGCTGCATTCACGACTGCTGCCGCTATAGCGGGCGTATAAATATCCGAACCAAGTACTCGCGTATCGGTACAATGATGAGCAATCGCTAGCGCCACCGTACCTATCCCTGTACAGAGATCAATAACCGTTTTTTCGTGCGCGCCAGTACCCTCACGTTGAATCGTATTAATCGCTGTGCTTGCCAACAACTCAGTTTCTTTGCGCGGAATATAGAGCCCTCGGTTAACGATAAACTCCAAACCCATAAAGTGTTGTCGTTCAGTCAGATGTGCAAGGGGAACACCCACGCGGCGGCTCTCTATCATTTCCTCTAGGCGCAATAATTGTGTGTCTGACAATGGTGGTAACGTGAGACGAGATGCAGCAATCGGCGAAACAGGATTTCCAGCGGCGGTGTGCCACAAAGCGCGCAGCGTGTTGTCTGGCGTCTCTTCGCTTTTATCCGGCAAGATACTCAATTTACTTTTTAAGTTAACGAGTAAATTTTGAAATATATTTTCGTGCGACATAATAAAACCCTATTTCTCGATGACACTTACGTGAATGACACTTCCCTAAGGCAAGTTGTGTGATCAAGCTAAACTTTAGCAATAAGCTCTACCGACTGACCATCGATTACCACTGACGTTTTAGAATAAGTATATTTCTTGGAAATTTTTCCTTCCAGAAAATGCAGTACATCAGCACCACGCCTTAACTCTCTTTTCCCTTTAAAAGAACTTTCCAATGAAGGCCACTCGAGCTGCCAAAGAAACAAGGCTTTTTGTTCCTGTTCATCGGCAAAAATATCTTCAACGGTAAACTTAAAATTACCGTGATTAATAAACCAAGGCAGCCAAGATTGACGCAAATGCGACTTGCCGATAACTGGCGCGCCCTTCCAGTTCTCAAACACTACGTCATCATGTATTAATTCCAATACGTCTTGAAGATGATGATTGTTCCATGAGTTTAACCAATCGTTTATCCGATTATGAATCTCTGTATTAGTCAGCTTCACGGGGTTCCCTCGGCAGCTTATAGGGCTTCATCGGTATCGCAAAAACTTAAAAACCAACTGTTTGCATCGCGTACCGCGGGGTCAACATGCTCTTGAGACCACAGGAAAAAACCGTCATCTAGCGCGCGAAGACTAAACCCAGTGCGCCCCAAACTTTTGCGCGACAACTTATCGCTGGTCATCACAGTGAGTGACTGTGCGCCTTCTTTCGCAACACTTCGGGCAAGCGCACTGAACAAAATTCTTGCATGCTTCATATCGCGGCATTTTGGCAAAAAATCCCAATCCATTAATTGCCAGTCCCCCTCTGCGCCACCAGCAGGCACTTTGACAACGGCATACCCCAAACACTGATCAACCGACGTGAGCTGAAAAACTTTATATTGAGATTTCGGATTTGCATCATAGCGCCACTGACAATACCCCAGAGAGCGTGTCACTCTATTTAACGGCCGCGCCTGATATTCCACGTCTTTAAAAAAACCTGCCAAAACACGGCTGTTATCGGCCACCGTAATTGTATAGCCGAGCGGCAACGGCTTAAGCAATATCACTCTAAGCACAGTCAAAGGCAACACCGCTAGGGCGGAAACGATGTGTATAAAAATAGGGGGCCAATCGCGAACTTCAAGATAACGTTTTATCGAAAATAACATTTTAAAATGATGGCGACAGCGCATAGGTTTAAATAAACGACGCACCATAACATTTGAGTTCGCATTTGAGCCCATGGCCATCACTATAGGAAACCTATCTTGCAAATATAAATTCATCCAAGCACCTATTCCGCGCTTTAAATGGTCGGGATGGACAACAATATCCGAGGCGATGATACCTTCGTATTCCCGTTCACCGACGTGTACCTTAATGGGTTCAGCGCCAATCGCGCCGATTAGCCGGCCTTGATGCCGCAGCACAAAAATGTCTGACGAATTTTTGGAAAAATTAAAGTAACGCCAGGCAATAACATCTTGCTTGAGATTATCCACTTCACCAAAGCCAAGACGCATCAGCTCAGTCACTGCAATCAACTCTGATGCCTTCGCACGATCATAAGCGCTCATTAACTCTTCCGCAGTAAGGCCGAGAGAAGTCGCCAACACTTTGGTCATTTTAGCAAAATTCTGATTCATACTATTCCGTTAAGTGTCCGGCATTTCGCACTATCGCCACTATATCTTTTACCACTTTCAAATGACTCAAAGTGGCTTCATTTAGCGTAATGCCAAACCGTTCATCCATCTCAGCCATCAAGAGTAAAACACCCATAGAATCCCAGCCCGGCACATCTACCAATAGAGTTTCCAGCGTTAAGGTTCCTTCATCAATGTTGAGTAGCTGTTCAATCACGTTAAGTAAAGCATTGGTTGTTATAGCTTCAAGATTAGACATTTTAATTTACTCTGCCTGCGACAAAATGGATAAGCCTAAGAATTGCTAGAAACTTCATAGTGGCCACTGAAAACCTGCGCATCCAATTCAATGAACGCAGCCCCCCACGACAGGCCAACACCGTAGCCCAAAAGCATAACCTTAATCTTGGACGTGAGTGTATTTTCGGCTAAATAGTGCGTCATGGTTAAAGGCACGGAAGCACCGCCAATATTGCCGAACTTCTCCAACGTGAGTGGCACTTTAGCGAGATCTAATCCACATTTTTTAGCAATGTGTTTCATGATAAATTGATTCGACTGATGAAAAAAGAAAACATCAACAGCGTCAACACCGCATTTCATTAGTTCAAGTGTTTCATTAATAACTTCGGGAACCCGCAAAACCGTAAAGTTAAAAAGATTAGGGCCGTTCATTTGCAACTTTAGATCTCGCCTATTTTCGGACTGGGGCATTCTGAATCCGCCTCCGGGAATGATTAAATCGTTACAGCCGGTGCCATCAGTATGCAAACAAAAACCCCACTCCGTATCCTCATTGGTTGATTCAATTGCCGTTGCGGTACCACCATCGCCAAAGAGT
>JAYWHF010000211.1:0-12068 GCA_043777855.1 Gammaproteobacteria bacterium
CACGCAACAATTTCGGTCGCACGTTCTTTGGTAAATTTAATTTTGTCAAAGCGGCTTTTCATTTCAGCGTTTACATTTCCCGCTTTGAGAACGCCTTCTTTAAAATCGGATGAAAGCGGCACCCTTCCAACCCAGGTACTCAACAACATACTAAAGAACTTTTCACTAGCGATATTGCCGAGCAGCACATCATTGACATAGATATTAACGCCCTTTGTTTGCGCGTAACTGAAGACAATATCGTCATTTAGAAGGAAGCGGCCCTTGAATAAGCCGTCGAATTTAACCATGTATTCGGCCTGATCGGTTAACGCGGCCTGTGTGTTATTAATGGCCATGCCTTCGATCCAGGTTCGGCTAAATCGGCGCGTTGTCATCCCTTCGGGGGCCAAGATCTTCAACTCCATTCTCAATGACGATGAGCTGCTGACCAATGCAACTGCATCATTGCTGGGTGCAGTTGAGAAAAGCGCACCTATAAATTGCTCTTTGCCAAGCTCTGAATGAATCGATAGGCCATTGAGAATGGGGTCCGCGGCTTTTGCCGCAGAACAAAGCAGAACAAGTATGAAACCTAGACAAAAATATAATGGTTGTTTTAAGCGCATGACGTTAGATCTCTCATTTTATGTATCAATTGGGGGTTGGATTTAACGCAGAGTTCCTCCCCTATAGCTTGAAGTATAATATATAAACGAATAATCACCGGCTAATATTGCGCTTAACTTCGCGTGTTTTGAATAAAATAATCATGAATTATTTGTTTGGAAAAAAAGAATAATTATAAGTGTTGAAATCTCGGGTGGTACCAGCTAGGTTTGTTGTCGGGGTGCAGCAAAAATATGATGTGCTCACTATTTTTGGAGTTAGCATGGAAATAAAACTACTGAACACGCTTTCCCGAGATTATGTTGAGCATTTGTTGGCAGGCATACCATTTTTTAAGTTGGTGAAACAGCAAGACGCTTGGCAGTTTGAATTGTTACTGCAAGCTTCACGCGTGGTTACCTATTTGCCGGGGGAAGTTGTCGTAAAGCGTGGCGATAAAGATCGCTGGCTCTACTTTTTGCTAAAAGGTCGCCTTGCCGTTTATGTTGATGATCCCCTTAAAGGCGAATTGATTAATTATGTAACTCCGGGCGAGGTCTTTGGCGATCTGTCGCAGCTTGTCAGCCAATCACGAACGGCTACGGTATTGGCTGAGCCTAGCTACCGCGAATCCATTGTGCTGGCGACCGATTCAAATATTTTTGGCGATATAAATTCCACTCGCCCGATATCAGTCCGAACCAAGTTGGCCTATTACCGCAATAGCGTTCACAATTTGCGTTGGAAATTAGAAGTGTATCGGTCATTACATCTTCAGCACTCTTTAGCGAACAAGCATCGCCAAGTAAAGCTTTACAGTGGGCTAAAAGACAGTGTCGATGAGTTGCATGCACTTTATGAGCAAGCTCAAGCCTTGGCGTTATTACTGCTCGAATGGAATCGCGAGTTTGGCGCAATAGCGCATGACACCATACCTCCGCATGAACCCGGCGCAATGGAAAAATAATTGGCCTTGATAATCGATGCGTGTTTCTCTCGCGCAAGTTCCGTGACCTGCCGTTTTCTGTAAGTCTGCTACACTTAAATCATTGTTAATTTCACCTATCGATAAACTCATTGGTTGCTTTGCCTATGAAATTTGAAGACATGAATCTCACCTATGGATGCCCTTTGCAATTGCAATCTAGCAATAGTGCCGGTCAGCCAGAGCGCTTTTCTTGCCGTTTAATTGGGTGCTTACCGGGAAGAAGTATTTTATTATCTGTTCCAAAAGTTGGCGGAAAGTTAATACGTTTTCGATCAGGGCAGAAAATAGTTACGCGTTTAATGGTCGATAATGGCATTGGTATTTTTGCCAGCGTTGTGGAAACACAAACCGCCGATCCCTATCCAATACTGCACATTGCATATCCGGAGAATGTCAGCTTTAAAGGTATTCGTGGCGCGACCAGAGTCGCGATACGTGTGCCTGTTGCTATTGTTAATTTAACAACTGAATCGGATAACATTCGCCCGGGCGCCATTATAGATATCAGCATCTCCGGTGCGCGTATAGAAGTTGTCGGGAAAGTGGGTGAAATAGGCAATAGCCTTCAACTTAGTTTAAAAGTAAATATTGCAGGAATCACTCGAGATCTTAGTGTGGAGTCAATAATTCGTTCGCGTGTTGAGCCCGAACCTAAAGTTGGGGGGCAGGAAGAAGCTGTTACTTACGGAATACAGTTTACGGAATCAAACGAGGATAGGTTATTGTTGCTGTACGCCTATGTATATTCTCAAATTGGCAGCGAAGATTCTTAGGTCTAGTAGTAGGATGCAAGCAGTTGTTCAAATGGACAATCAATAACGTGTAAAACAAAAAGGGCGCCAGTAGGCGCCCTTTTTGTTTTTAGCGCTAAAACTAAGCGCTTGGAGCTGCAACAGCTGCAGGAGTAGTCATTTTCTTAGCGGCTGGGGCTTTTTTAACGGTTGCTTTTTTAACAGCTGGTTTTTTTGCAGCTGGTTTCTTAGCTGCTGCCTTCTTCGCCGCTGGCTTTTTTGCAGCAGGCTTTTTAGCAACTACTTTTTTAACAGCTACTTTTTTAACGGCCGCTTTCTTAACGGCTACTTTCTTAACGGCTGGCTTTTTAGCGGCTACTTTTTTAGCAGCTGGCGCTTTTTTAGCGGCCGGTGCTTTTTTAACAGCTGGTTTTTTTGCCGCTTTTTTAGCGGCCGCTTTAGTTTTAAGAGCGGCTTTTCTGTCGGCTATTTTCTTTTTAGCAGCTGCTTTTTTGGCTGCAGCGCTAGCTTTT
Source organism: Gammaproteobacteria bacterium (assembly GCA_043777855.1). Taxonomy (GTDB): domain Bacteria; phylum Pseudomonadota; class Gammaproteobacteria; order Pseudomonadales; family Cellvibrionaceae; genus Cellvibrio. The sequence continues at coordinate 2,841 of JAYWHF010000211.1, forward strand.
TGCGCTTTCTTTTTAGCGACCACTTTAGCTTTTAGTGCAGCTTTTTTAGCGGCCAACTTAGCTTTAGCGGCGGCTTTCTTGGCGGCTACTTTACTTTTAGCGGCGGCTTTCTTAGCAGCTGCTTTTAAGCGTTTTGCAACAACACCTTCTGCTTTAGCAACGGCTTTGTCGTGAGCGCCAGCAAGTTTGTTGGCGGCCTTAACAGAGGCTACGTTCTTTTTGGCTTCTGCCACAGCACCTTTTGCTGCAGCCGCCACTTTCTTCGCGCTAGCAACAGCCGCTTTAGCAACTGCAGTTTGTTTTGCCGCTACAGGGCCTTTCTTTTTAGCAGAGGCCGCAAATTTGCTTTGTGCCGCTTTTAGGGCAGCAGTTGCTTTGGTGGCATCTTTTGCCAAACCAGCAATTGCTTTTTGCGCATCGGCAGCTTGAGCAGCCCGAGCTTTTGTTAATTGAGTTTTTAATTGAGCGAGTTGTTGTTCTAAGCTCGCGACTGAGTTAACTGAAGTTGGTTTGCGTGCTGCCATGGTGTGTTTCCTATAAGTGATTCGGATAGACGAAAAAGCATTAAAAAAATACTACATGTATACGTTAAAACTTTATTGGAAAAATTCAAGTTTTTTAATCGTTTATTTGCAAATAAATGCATTTATTTTTGCGAAATTGGCCAATTTAATCGTGTTGTGAGTTTTTTTGTCCCAAAAGCGGAATTTTCGTCCGCTTGAAAGTTGTTTGTTAAATAAAAATTAAAGGTCGTTTGAAGTGGTAAATTTTTATTAAATTCTTATTTTGAAAAACCTATGAGAGGCATTTTTTCTTTTTTTGGGTGACCCAACTGCCAGATAAAAATTGTTTATTCGTAAGCATAAATTTCCCAATCTATTTTTTATTTGCCATTTTTAAGATGCTTGATCGGGTTGGTTCAATAGATTTTCGTTAGAAACACGATGATTGAAATTGGCTTTAGCGCTATTTTTTGTTTGTTATGGGCTATTAATATTTTCTTAACTTTATTTAATACTAACTCTTTGCCGAACAATTTATTGTATGGATATACAGTATTTGGATTGTTTGTCATTTTGAGTGGAATATCTTTTGCCGTGAAAAAAATATTTATTTTGCTGCAGATTGTTTTTTTTGCCACCGTTGAAATGCGAGATCGCCTGTCATTGAGCTCTCGCACAATAGCTGTTGGCAGTGATATTGATTAGCGTGGAGTAATTTCAACATACAATTATGAAGTGCATCGTTACGTAGTTTGCGTTGCTATGCCGTCGGCAGAGGCAAGGGGATTGTGTCCTAATCTAATTATTTCGCCACATCGTGTTGAGGCCTATCGAACGGCGTTGTTGCAGATACGCCAAATTTTTTATGGTTTTGATTTCTGTCGCATTGGGTTGGGTGGTTTCATGTATAACTGGCGACTTCAGCATTCATGGGTGCAAGCGCCACATAGGGTGCTTTTGACATTGCTATATATAGAAGGAGTATTTTAGGTATGAAAAAGAAGTATTTATTGTGGATACGCGTTGAAGAAGGAAAATTTTAATTAAACACAAAGGCAGAGGTGTACCTAAATTTGAAGCACGTCCTTGTGCTCAATGAGTGTCAGAGTCCTTCAAAGCTATCGTAGCTGTGACGGACATGAACCGGTTTCTGATAGTGTTTGGTTCTGCTCGAACTAAAGTGGTCATGCAGGGTGTCTTTCATTAACTTCGGAAATTCGGCTTGTTCGATGCGTATTAAATGTCGGTGATCACCGGCTTCCATGTAAATCACTTCATTTTTAATAAGTTCTTCATCCCAGATAACGTCGATGCCGTAAGCCTTGCCGAGAGGAGGTATTGCGCCTTCATCGCAATCCTTAAAGAACTGGACTAGCTCATCTTCTTCAACAAGATGCATATGGCGGTCAAAAATTTGGTTCAACGTATGGCGTAAAATTTTGTGGCTCGACGGCAGCACGCAGAGCGTGTAATGAAAGTCTTCGTCGCGCAGTAATACGCCTTTAGCAAGGCTGTGAGTATCAATGCGCGCAACTTTTGCCGTGTTGTAGGAGCCCTCAGCATAGTCGTGTGCAAGCAATGAAAATTGAATCTCATTGGACTTTAAGAAATTTTCGATAGTTATAGCAACGCCCATAATCTTTTACTCCATAGTGATCAACATGAAAGTAGCTGGTGGAAATTTCACGATCGGCAGTTAACTGTCTTATGGAGTATAAGAAATGAAATTCAAGTGCGTAGGAAAATTTTGGCAGGTTAAACACCAAAATTAGATGATTTGGGTCTATATCGAATGGCGTTTATGTTGCGAGAAGTGGTGCGACTATGAAAATAAAAAGGCCTCGCGAGAGGCCTTTTTATTTGCGGGAGCTGATCAAACGAGTTGACGAAGTTGTTGTCGTACCGACGCGAGCTTTACGCAAGTCACGAAAACGGCCATAGCGTCTAAAACTTCTGGCACTGTCGGTACCGAGGGCGCAATACGTATATTGCGATCTTCTGGGTCTTTGCCGTAGGGATAAGTCGCCCCTGCCGGCGTCAATTTAACACCCGCTTCAGCCGCCAAACGAACGGTTTCTTTTGCGCAGTTAGGGCTTGTATCAAACGAAACAAAGTAACCGCCAACAGGCTTTTCCCAGGTCCCGAGATTTGTGCCATCAAAGGCCCCTGATAACGTATTTAAAACGGCATCAAAGCGCGGGTTAAGTAAAGCGGCGTGCTTTTTCATGTGCGTCATTAGCGCTGTATTATTTGGCAAGAAGCGAGTGTGACGAATTTGATTAACTTTGTCTGGGCCAATAGTACACGCGCTCAACGCCTTTTTAATGCCCGCAAGATTGACGCTACTCGCCGCCAGAAAAGCCACGCCAGCGCCAGCATGAGTAATTTTTGAGGTAGAGGCGAACTGTATAACGGAATCTTCAGTACCATTACGCTGACAAGCTTCCGAAATACTGGCTAGTGGCGGAGCCTTATCAACTAGGTCGTGAACCGCATAGGCATTGTCCCAGAAGACCCTGAAATTGCCACTTGCAACTCGACCAAGTGTCGCGATGCGCTCGACGGTATCGTTGCTGTAAACAACACCGGTTGGATTCGAATATTTCGGTACGCACCACATTCCTTTAATGGTTTTGTCGGTTCTGATGAGCGCTTCGACGGCATCCATATCTGGACCGGTAGATGTCATTGGAACAGTGATCATTTTTATCCCGAGCTGCTCGCAGATAGTGAAGTGGCGATCGTAGCCCGGGACCGGGCAGAGAAACTTTATTTCACCGTCATTTTTCCACGCGCTTGCGGTGTCCTTTAAGCCAAATAAATGTGCGGTTAATACGGTTTGAAACATCAGCGTTAGGCTGCTGCTTCCGCCGACTAAAATATTTGCGGTGGCTACGCCCATAATGGTCGCGCCTAATTGTTTAGCCTCTGGCAAGCCATCGATCCCGCCATAGTTGCGCGTATCTGTGCCGTCGGCTGCAATATAGTTTCCGTTGAGTATGCCATCGAGAGCATCGGATAAGCTCAGTTGGTCAGCGGAAGGTTTACCTCGCGTTAAATCGAGATTGAGTTTTTTGCCAAGAATAGTGTCGTACTCGGCAGAGAGTTGGCTCTCCCATTGGCGCAATTGTTCCGGGGTTGCTTTATCCAGTTGCAAAATGAATTACCTCATGGTGAGTTAGCAAATAAACGGGTGAAAGAAGGTGGATGAATTTTTTCAGGCTGCATTATAACCAATAGGCGTTGGCGAACTATAGATGCAAGATGATAAATAAATACTCGAGCGGCGAAAGTTGTGTGGCGATCAAAAAGCCGTTTGAGAGGCGACAAACAGAGGTGCCATGATTAAATTCTGCACCGCCGCGCATTGAGTATCGCAACCGCCACACTTTCAAACTTATTCAGGGTATTCGAATACCTTGACGACCTTCTGAACGTTTCGTGTGTGGCTGACGATATCGGTGATGTGATCGGCTTCTTCGTGAGAGACAAGGCCCATGAGAAAAACGGTTTTCATTTCTGTAATAACACGAATCCGTCTGCTTTGCGTTTTTTGATCGGCCACTAATTGAGTTTTAACTTTGGTAGTGATCCAAACGTCAAGGCTGCGCTCAGCGAAATTTGTTGCCTCGCGTACGATTAACTCGTTGTGAACTTCGCGTACGGGACTGAGTTGGTATACCGTATCTGCAACGAGATTACGCAGCTCCTCACTCGGCACTTGCCCAGTGAGTAAAACGAGACCATTAAAGCTGTCGATATTTATGTGTGCATGCTCAAGCTGTGGGTCAGCTTTTTTGACGTTAACCCGAGCAATGGTTTCAATTTCCTGATCAGTAAGCTTTGCACCCATAGTGCGTTGATTGGCATTCATTTCGATGGGCTTGCTGGTGGTAACGTTAATGACTTCCGCGCAACCGGTAATGACTAGGTGCATGCTTAGAAATAGTCCGAAAATAGCTACATGCTTGCGCATTGTTAAATCTCCCCGTGTAAGTTTTTAGCCAATTAATGATGATTAGTTGGCGCTGCCGAAAAGCTGATGATCAATTAAATCGCATAGACAAAATAAGGTGAGCAAGTGTACTTCATGAATACGTTGTTTGGCAGATACTGGCACGCGAAGTTCAATATCCTGCGTATCAAGTAACACGGTAGCGTCGCCGCCGTCTCGACCTGTTAGTGCAATGACACGCATATTACGATCATGCGCAGCGCTAATGGCTTGCAGTAAATTATTGGCATTTCCTGTCGTTGTGATTAGTACCAATACGTCGCCGGACTGGCCCAACGTTCGTATTTGTTTGGAAAAAATATCATTTACATTTTCGCCAAGGCTTATAACGTCTGAACCTAGACTAAAGGCAGGAAGGCTTGGGCGTTCATGTTCTATGCCATTGATCAGGCTGGCGCTAAATGTTTGAGCATGCGCCGCCGAAACTCCGTTGCCACAGGTGAGAATTTTTTTATCGTTGAGAAGTGCCTCGACTATTACTTGGCTCGCTTGGGCAATCAGTGGTGCAAGACTCTCCCCAGCGTGCATGGTAGCTTCTATACTTTCGTGAAATAAGGTGATGACTCGTTGATCCATAGTGATTTATCTGTGAGGGGCGGTGTCAGTTAATTCGCTGAAAAGGCATTTTGAATCCATTCCGGCTCACCATCAGTGCGGCTAAATGCAATGACGTCAAAACGGCAATGCGCTGTTTCCGAAAGATGATGTTCCTGCAAATATCGTTCGGCGGCCCTAATGATTTTGGATTGTTTGCGAATGGTAACGCTTTCGGCAGCATTTGCAAATTGGGGATGATTTCGCAAGCGCACCTCGACAAAAATAAGTTCATCGTTGTGCGTCATGATTAAATCTATTTCACCCATCTTGCATCGATAGTTTTTTGCTCGGGTCTTTAGGCCTTGCTTTAGTAAAAATTGCTCGGCTCGCGCTTCTGCTTGCGCGCCTGAATTGAGTGTTGCTGGATTTTCGTCGACCATATTTTCGCTGATGTATGAATAGTACTAGCAGGGCACAAATAAAGAATACTCTTAACTTTAAACCGTATGAGGCATGGATGCCGATTCGAGCCTACACGGAAGTATTTACGGCGCGTTTTAAAGTTAAGAGTATTCTTTATTTGTGCCCAGTTAGTAAGTGGTTTGTCTATGGTTCTTTATTGGCGTTGATATCGTCAGTAAAGCTCGGTAATTGCTCGGCAACACCATTGATAAAGCGCGCCCATATTTGCTCACGTTCAATGCGTCCATCTGCCAACAAATGCAGCGAACCCGTTGCGCCATAGATTCGCATTTGCGGTGCGATTTTCAGTTGCGATAAGCGAGGAAATAAGTGAAATGCATCAACGCCTAACGCATGTAGGCGGCTGTAGACGGCAGAAGATTTAGTGTTCTCGTCAATGGCGATTTTTTCCGGATTAGCCTCATCAAATAACCAAGGTATAGTGTTGAATATCACCCCATTTAAGTCTTCGTTATTTGCTGCATCCAAGTTGCCGGAGTAGATGTTGCTGGTTGCATAGGTGGGGATGTTATTCGCAAAATAGTAGGCAAATGTCGGCCTTATCTGGCGACCTTGGCTTGGCGTTACCGCTAAAAAAATCATATCTATATCGGCGCGTCTACGTGGACTAAATTCAAATTTTGTGGCGAGCTGTTGCTGTAGCAGGCTCATTCTTCGCTGACTTTCATCAATGAGTAGCGTGTTGCGAAGGGTTTCTGAAAATTTATCTTGCGTCGTGAATACTGTTTTCCCCACGATAGCGCCGCCAAGCGTTAACCACTCATCATTAAATGTTTGAGCGATTCGCTCACTCCATTCTTGGTTGTTCGCAATAATCATCGCATTTTTAAAGCCGTTTTGTATGCCTTGACGTGCAACTTGGCGAGCCCCGTCTTCAACGGACAAGCCAAATTGGTACAGGCCCGGAATCGCTTGAGGCTCAGATTTTATTTTTGCGTCTGCGGCGACATTGTTGTTGGAAATATTGTTGTTGGAAATACTGTTGGCGGGAATGCTGCTTGTAGGAACAATTCCGTTTGTAGAGACAATGCTGTTTGTAGAGACATTTCCGCTTGTAGAAACATAGTTGAGCGATAAAATAGGTACCGGCAATACCTCGAGCCGGCTGAGCTTATTGACATCTTCTTTATCGAGCGGTCCGATAACTAAATCGGCGCCGTCGGCAACGGCCTGCTGATAAGCGGCGATTGCGTCGCTGCTCGTGTCATATCGCTGTACGCTGGGCGCTTTTTGTTGCTCCTTGATGGCATGGTAGTAGGCCGAAAAAAAACCATCACTGACGGCTTCGCCAGCTTCGGCTAAACGGCCTTGCAGCGGTAAAAGTAAGGCTATTTTTTGCGGTTGTTGACTGACCATTTTTTGCAGCAAACCGAGTTCTTTGGGTAGGTTGCCGTTGGCGGGGTGATTCGGCCAACGATGCAGCCATTGGGTAAGCATAAATTGTTGAGTATCAATGCTGAGCGTGTTGTTTTTGCTGATTGTCGCCAAGCTGTACCAGCCCTGCGTTATACCCCCCGCGCCCTTTACGGCAGTTGCTTCCAAGTTGGCGAGCCGAATTTGCATCAGTGTTTTCCAAAGCGCCTCTTGATTATGGTTACTGGCAGTCTTATCAGTTAGTAGTGCCGAAAGGCTGATGCGTTCGTCAACCGCGCTATCGAGTTGGCCTGTGCGCTCAAATACTTGCGCGCGTAGCTCGCGAAGGTTTGTTTCCTGTTGAGGTTCAAGCGCATTTAATTGTCGCTCGAGGCGCTCGTTCGTTAGAATGCGGCGCGCTTCTTCCACTGCGTTATTTTGGAGTTTTATCGATGCCGAAATGCGACTGTGGTTAACAAAAGCAGGGCCTAAAAGTTTTGTCGGATTTATCGTAGCAACAAGATTGCTGGCTTTTTCTAATTCATTTTGCTCAAGATAAATATCAGCGGCTTGCAGTAACAGATTTTCGCGCTCGGGTGAGCGTTGCTGTTGAGCTTTTGCGAGCAGTTCGTTGATGGTTGAGCCCTTATTCTGGAACTTTACATCCCTTTGTGCTGTAGGATTGTGTGTTGCATCGCTCGGTTTAATACGAGTATTGCCACCGCAACTCGCCAGAAAAAAAACGAACAGGGCGGGCAACACCAAATTCGCTGCAAAAATCATTGGCCGGTTAAGCATGATTGACAGTTCCTACTATATATATCCAAAAATGAGAAAAAACCTATGACGCACCTCATCCCCCAGAATAGTGACGCAACGAGGGGCGCACTAAAGGGCACGCTTTATGTTGTAGCCACGCCTATCGGTAATTTGGCCGACATGGTACCGCGCGCAATAGAAACACTTCAAATGGTTGCGGTAATCGCCGCTGAGGATACTCGGCATAGCGCGCGTTTACTTGCGCATTTTGACATAAAAACACCAGCTATCGCTTACCACGATCACAGTGATGAGCGGAGTACCGCACAATTAATTCACCGTTTGAATGCGGGAGAAAGCGTAGCGTTAATTTCCGACGCGGGCACTCCCTTGATTTCTGATCCAGGTTATCGTTTAGTTCGCATGGCTCGTGAGCAGAGCATTCACGTCGTGCCTATTCCTGGGGCGTGCGCCATGATTGCAGCCTTGAGTGCGGCGGGATTGCCGTCAGATCGTTTTGCTTTTGAAGGTTTTTTACCGGCAAAGCAAGTTGCACGCTGTGCATTTTTACAAACCTTAGTCAACGATAGCCGCACGCTTATTTTTTACGAGGCTCCGCATCGAATTCTTGAAACATTGCAAGATATGGTGACGGTGTTCGGCGCCGAACGGGAAGTGGTTATGGCGCGTGAGCTAACAAAAACATTTGAAACAATTAAGGGCGATAAGATGGCGGCCCTCGCAGAGTGGGTGGCTGCGGACCCTAATCAGCAACGGGGTGAAATTGTGCTCTTGGTGCAGGGAATAGGTAAGGCTGAGCTGTCTGAAATGACACGGGAGCAGCTGCAAGTAATGACCATTTTGTTGGATGAGTTGCCGGTAAAGCAAGCCGCTGCCATTGGTGCAAAAATTACTGGCTTGAAGAAGAATTTCCTATACCAATGGGCATTGGATAAAAGCCAAGAATAGCCTTCTGTTTTGGGATACACGTATTTTTTAAGTGTTTAATTGTGAAAAATCCGCGCCGAATAACTGGCGCGGATTTTTATTTTTGTTGCCGTTAAATTTCTGAGAGCCTGACGCTAATGTGTGAACATTTAAAACTTATGCATCAAGACGTATGTATTAAAACTTAACAGTCCCTTGTATCGACACACTTCTTGGCTGTTCGTAGAACGAATAAAATGCTGTGCCCCCGCCTCTGGTGAGGAGGGTCGCAAGTGGCAAACCATTGGCGTAAGTCACTACAGTTTCATTGGTGAGATTTTTGCCCAGCAGCGCCAGCTCCCACATATCATCAGCGGGGCTTAAGGCAATGCGCGCGTTGAGTTTGAAGAAGGAAGACTGCTCCATTGTCGGTTCCAAATCTGGCGTCGTAAAGTATTTGTCGCTGTAGATTACGTCGAGGGTATTGTTAATTTTTAGGCCGCCGGCTAATTCAATGCCGTAGTCCCAACCCACATTGCCCTGAATTTTGGGTACGAATTCGCGAGTGGTGTCGGTGTGATCGCAAAAGCCATTTGTATCCGGCATTTGAAAAAAGGAACATGGCCCGTTCTTAAATTTAGTAAATTCGAA
>JAYWHF010000212.1:0-4231 GCA_043777855.1 Gammaproteobacteria bacterium
GATTGATCCACGTGTTGTTTTTCAAAACTCGAGCTATGCTCTAGTAGAAAATAGCCGACAGGCGGCACAAGGTGGTCAATCGTTACCATTCAGTTGGCACATAACCTTAACCGGAAACCAATTAGAAAAATGCGATATTCCACCGCTGTGCAACCATTATCTGCAGCAGTTGAATTGTGGCCAAGATTTTTGCCAAAAAATATTTACCATAGTCGCCGAAATGATTAGCAATGCGATTGATCACGGTGTGTTGGAGCTCTCTTCAGAGTTAAAAGAAGATCCAGAAGGGTTTGTGCAATACTTTGCAGCGCGTGAGCAACGAATGAAAATGCTGACCGAAAGAGATTCCGTTTCCATTTACATGTCTTGGAATTCGCGTGAATATCCTGAGAGCCTTACTATTGAAGTAGAAGATAGCGGTAAGGGGTATAACTTTTCAACAGATACGGCGGGCTCTGATACCAAACTGTCTGGGCGTGGAAGCCATTTAATTCGACGCCTCTCAGAGCGTGTGGAAATATTCCCCCCGGGAAATAAAATTAAGGTCGTTGTTAAATAGCTATTAACCAGTTCATTTCTATAAATGTAAGGAAGTGCCATGAGTAAGCATGTATTAATTGTTGATGACTCCGCATCTGTACGTCAGATGGTAGAGGCAACATTAAAATCAGCACAGTACACCGTGACCACTGCAAAAGATGGCGCTGAAGCGCTGGATCTGTGCAAAAGAAACACCTACGATTTTGTGTTGACGGATCAGAATATGCCGAATATGGACGGGCTGACGCTGATTAAGTCTTTGCGCGCCTTGGGAACCTATTCAAAAGTGCCGGTTGTAGTTTTGACGACCGAGGCGAGCGATAGCATGAAAGCTCAGGGGCGTGCGGCAGGTGCAACGGGTTGGATGGTAAAGCCTTTTGACCCTACTAAGCTTTTAGAGGTGGCCAAAAAAGTATTGGGCTGATTTGATTTTTAAATCACCTCTTTAACTTTGGGCCTGTCTAGCTATGGCTCTCGCTAACTATGAGTCTCTTTAACTGTGGGTCTTTTTAATTAAGGGCCTCTGTAAATCGCAAATCGTAAATCGAAAATCCTAGGAAATACATTATGTCTATTGACATGAAACAATTTCACTCCGTCTTTTTTGAAGAGAGTCAGGAACATTTGGATGAGATGGAGCATGTGCTGCTCGAATTAGACACCGAAACGCCTGACCAAGAACAATTAAATTGTATTTTTCGTGCGGCGCATTCTATCAAAGGTGGGAGTGGCATATTTGGTTTCGATGCCTTGGCATCAGTCACGCATATTATGGAAAGCTTATTGGATAACGTTCGCCAAGGAAAGATGGCTATTAGCAATTCGATGGTGGATCTTTTTCTAAATTCAATCGATGTGTTAAAAAGTATTTTAGACAGCTACCGGTCTAATTCAGAAATAGATTGGGCGAGTGCCGAAAAAATCTGCAAACGACTTGAAGCTGTTACTGATAAAGTTGATACAAAGGTAGAAGAAAAAAAACAGGGTTTTGGATTTTTTGAGGATGAAGCAACGGTAACCGTTGAGGATGGTTACGGCTTTTTTAGCGACCCAGTCGTAAAAGTGGTGAGCGAAAGTTTTGGTTTTTTCGATGATGAAAAAACAGATATTACTGAGCTTGAACCCGCAGCCAAAGCTGTGCCAGCAACTCCAGCAACTCCAGTAACTTCAGCAACTGCAGCAACTTCAGTACCTGCGAGTGTTAACTCTGAAGACCTTAATAAACCTAAAGCAAATGCCCTTACGCCAAAATTAAAGACCGCCGATGCTCCCTCAGCGGAGGCAAGTTCAATTCGCGTCGACGTGACTAAAGTTGATCAGCTCATTAATTTGGTGGGCGAAATTGTTATTACTCAATCAATGCTGAACTTAATTGGTAAAAGTATCGAAGGCAGTTTGGGTGAAAAATTTCAGAGTATCGCTAGCGAATTAGAGCGTAATACGCGAGAGATTCAAGAAGCAGTTATGTCTATACGCATGCTGCCCGTTTCCTTTGTGTTCAATCGCTTTCCTCGCGTTGTACGCGATTTGTCGGCAAAATTAGGTAAGTCTATTGATTTAATTATTGAGGGAGGAGACACAGAGCTCGACAAGGGGCTGACCGAGAAATTAGTAGATCCGTTGACGCATTTAGTGCGTAACTCTATCGATCATGGGATTGAATCTTCAGAAGTTCGCGCGCAGCGTGGAAAAAATACCACGGGCACGGTTGTATTAAAGGCAACGCAACAAGGTGGCAGTATCGTCATATCCATTAGCGACGACGGCGGCGGTTTAAACCGTGAAAGAATTATTGCTAAAGCGCACGAAAAAAATATTTCCATTGGTGACAACCCAACTGATGCAGAAGTATGGCAATTAATTTTTGCACCCGGCTTTTCCACGGCGGCAGAAATTACCGATGTATCTGGTCGCGGCGTAGGTTTGGATGTGGTGCGCCGTAACGTCGCCAGTTTAGGCGGTCGGATTGATATCGAATCGTCTGCTGGCAAAGGTTCAGTATTCACGATTCGTTTGCCGCTGACGCTCGCGATTGTGGACGGCATGTGTGTTTCTGTGGGTGAACAAATTTTTATTATTCCCTTGGTTAGTATTATCGAATCAATGCAGCCTGCCCGGGCCGACATAAAAACGCTAGCGGGCGATGATCAATTGCTTCTCGTGCGTGATCAATATTGGCCTATCTTGCCGCTGTACAAGGCGATGCAAATAGAACCCAAATTTGATGAGCCACATAAAGGTATTGCTGTGTTAATTGAAACCAATAAACATAGGTTCGCCCTGTTTGTTGATAGCTTGGTTGGGCAGCAGCAAGTGGTTATTAAAAGTTTGGAACAACATTACAAGCGGGTTCAGGGTGTGGCGGGCGCTACCATCATGGGCGACGGTAGCGTTGCGTTAATTCTTGATGTTGAATCCCTCGCCTTAATCGCCACCGCCAATGAATTGAAGCAAGCCAGCTAGGCTGAATTTAAATTGAATTAAATCACTCATTTAAAGCCCTTCGCCATTCACGTGTGACGAGGTGGCGAAGCTTACTTGGCTGTAATCAGCGCCATGGCAAATTTATTCCAACAACTTGTGTTAATCAAATAGCAGATTTAAAAAATCGCACTACACTCTATGAATATCTGGCAAAAAATTTAGGGGTCATCGGCATGACGGAACACGCAGCAGCAAACTCAGCAACAAATCAGAAAGATCAAGAGTTTCTCACCTTTACACTGGGTGATGAAAACTACGCACTCGATATTCTTGCGGTTAAGGAGATTCGTGGGTACGAATCAGTGACCAAAATTGCTAATGCGCCGCCGTTTATAAAAGGCGTTATTAATTTACGCGGTGACATTGTGCCTATTGTTGATTTGCGCATTAAATTTAGCGTTGGCAGTGCAACTTATGATGAATTCACTATCGTTATAGTCCTACATATTCACAGCCGTATTGTTGGCATAGTGGTGGATGGTGTGAGCGATGTAGTGAGTTTAAATAAGGGGCAGCTGCGTCCGCCGCCTGATTTTGGCGTTGCCTTTAACAGCCGCTATTTGTTGGGGCTTGCCACCATTCATGAGCAAATGATTATCCTCGTTGACATTGAAGAACTGATTTCAAGTGAAGAAATGGGCCTGTTTAATTCCACAATTGAACCAGTAAATTAGGGTGTGATGTTATGAGTCTGTCGCTTAAAAAACAACTGTCTATTATGTCCGGCATTGCGATTGCGGCGATTAGTTTGCTGGCGCTATTAAGTTATCTTTTAGCAAAAAATACTGCTATTGGCAGTGAGCAGTCTTTACGAATTAATTATGCTTTTGAATTAACGGCTGATATTTTACCGCCACCTCTCTATTTGTTGGAAACCATGAAAACGGTGGAAGAGCTAGTCAATGCATCTCCATCTGATCGAGTGGATTTAACGAAGCATACAAAAAAATTGATGGATGAATATAATCAGCGGATAAAGCGCTGGTCGTCAAAGCAAGATTTGCCGAAAAATGTTGTAGATTTCATTGAAAAAAAATTGGATCCAACCTCACAAGACTTTATTCGTTATGTCAACAATACTGTTCTCCCAGCGGCCTTAGCGGGAGACAATCAAGCATTTTTGGCGACATCGGCTGGGCTAACAGCGCTCTATAATAAGCACCGGTCTGCCATTGATCAGCTCGTAGAAATGGCAAACGAATATGTT
>JAYWHF010000213.1:0-12001 GCA_043777855.1 Gammaproteobacteria bacterium
CCAAGTGCGGACTTTAAAACAACTAGAAGGCAAAGGCTTTTTTACCGAAGAGGAATTTTCGCTACTCTATAGCGGTGAAGAATATTTGTGGCGAGTACGTTACGGCTTGCACATGGTAGCAAAACGCGCTGAAGAGCGTTTGATGTTCGACCATCAACGGGAATTGGCAACTCTTTTTGGCTTTGTCGATACGGAAGGATCTCTGGCCGTCGAACAATTCATGCACAAGTATTATCGCACTGTGTTATCGCTGCGTGAGCTCAATGATGTTTTGTTGCAATTTTTATCCGAAGCAATTTTACAAAAAGGCAAATTCAAAAATGTCGTGTCGCTCAATGAGCGCTTTCAATTGCGCGATAATTTTATCGAAGTGACGCATACCTATGTGTTTGCAGAATATCCGTCGGCGCTATTAGAGATGTTTGTGCTCATGGCGCAAAACCCAGACATCTTAGGTGTGCGCGCTTCCACAATTCGTTTGGTGCGTGAGAGCCGGTATTTAGTGGATGAAAACTATCGCCAACATTCCAAAAACACCCAGCTATTTATTAAACTACTCCAGTACCCGGCAGGGTTGGTTGAACAATTAAAGCGCATGCTGCGCTATGGCGTTTTGGGTTTATATCTACCGGAATTTGACCAAGTGACTGGTCAAATGCAGCACGACTTATTTCACATATATACGGTTGACGCACACACGTTGAAAGTAGTGCAGAACATGTGTAACTTTTTATTGCCAAGCGCGAAAACAGAGTTCCCCATAGCCTCACACATAATGACGCGCTTGCCGCGATTCGATTTGCTCATCATCGCGGGCCTTTATCACGATATCGGCAAAGGTCGCGGCGGCGATCACTCTACTTTGGGGGCTGTGGATGCAGACATTTTCTGTCGTCGTCACGATATTTCCCCGCGAGAAACTCGTCTTGTTCGCTGGCTGGTAGAACAGCATTTGTTGATGTCTTCCGTATCGCAAAAGCAAGATCTCTCCGACCCCGAGGTCATCCATAATTTCGCTCTTACCGTTGGCGATCAAGTGCATCTCGATTATCTATACTGCCTAACGGTTGCTGACATTAACGGCACCAACAAAGAATTGTGGAATACGTGGCGCGCCAGCTTGATGCGCCAATTGTATTTGGAAACCAAGCGCGCTTTACGCCGCGGATTGGAGAGAAACATCGACAAGCAAGAACTTATCGATGAAACGCAACAGGCAGCTATCCGCAAACTAGCGCTGAAAGGCTTAAGTAAATCTCTCGTCTTGAAGATTTGGGGCGACATGGGTGAAGATTACTTTTTGCGTGAAAGCGTTGCGGATATTGTTTGGCACACAGAAGCTATTGCACAACATCCTGATGATATCCCACTGATTCTAGTTAAAAAAACCAATAGCAAGGAACTCGCAGGCGCAACGCAAATATTCGTGCGCAGCAGGGATCAAAAAAATGTGTTTGTTGCAGCGGCTTCGGCGCTCGACAATCAGAATCTCAGCATTCAAGATGCAAAGATTTACAGCTCTACGGCAGGCTATACCATAGACACTTTTTTTGTCCTGAATCAAGATGGCCAGCCCTTAGGCGATGACGCTATATTGTTGAAGAAAATTCAGCAAGCACTGCAAGATGAATTAGCATTAATTGGCAACTATTCAGAAGTGGTAAGCCGCAGAACACCGCGCCGCTTAAAGTATTTTTCTATGCCAACGCGCACATCCCTCAGCAGTGACATTACGCGCGGCTGCAGCGTGTTAGAAGTCATTAGCCCAGATCGCCCCGGCTTACTGGCAAGTATAGGTCGAATTTTTATGCGGTTTGACTTACAGCTGCTCAACGCAAAAATTGCAACACTCGGCGAGAGAGTTGAAGATGTTTTCTTTATTGTCGACGGTAAAGGTCAGCCCATTAACGATCCTACCTTAGCGGCTGACCTACAAAGAGAAATTCGCGAACAGCTTGATAAGCGCGCTGACAAAATTTAATTGAGCACTGTAAGCAATGAACCCCAACTTAGATCAACTTCATCCGTATCCATTTGAAAAACTAGCTGCCTTAAAAGCGGCCGTGAATCCGCCCACTGGCTTGCAAGATATTATGCTGTCTATCGGCGAACCAACACATTCGCCACCAACATTCGTTTTAGATGCTCTTGTAAAAAATTTGAACCGATTATCGAATTACCCCACCACCAAAGGCCTACCTGAGTTGCGTGAGGCTATTGCACGCTGGGCAACAAAACGATTCAGCTTAAGGGAAGGTAGCTTTACCGCCGAAAAAAATATCTTGCCGGTAAACGGAACCCGCGAAGCACTGTTCGCCTTCGCGCAGGCCATTGTCGACCGCACAAAACCTAGGCCACTTATTCTTTCTCCCAATCCTTTTTATCAAATCTATGAAGGCGCCGCTTTACTGTCGGGTGCAACACCCTATTTTTTAAATTGCACGCCAGATAATCATTTTATTCCTAATTTTTCAGAAGTTCCCGAAGCGGTGTGGCTAGATTGCCAACTACTCTTTATATGCTCTCCTGGGAATCCTACCGGTGCAGTAATGAGTATGGAGCAACTCAAAACATTAATTGCACTGGCCGACAAATATGATTTTGTGATCGCTTCAGACGAATGCTATTCCGAATTATATGTTGATGAACAGCGCCCACCGACGGGATTATTGCAAGCTTGCGCTGAATTAAATCGTAATGATTTTGCGCGCTGCGTGGTCTTTCACAGCTTATCAAAAAGGTCTAATTTGCCGGGTTTACGCTCAGGCTTTGTTGGCGGCGATGCAAAAATACTCGAGAAATTTTTGCTCTACCGTACCTATCACGGTTGTGCCATGCCGGTACCTACCCAAATGGCGAGCATAGCGGCTTGGCAAGACGAAGCGCATGTTATTGAAAATCGTGAAGCCTATCGGCAAAAATTTGATGCCGTCCTGAAAATACTTGATGGCGTTTTACCTGTGGCGAAACCTGATGCGGGCTTTTATCTTTGGCCCAAAACACCGATCAAAGGAGAGCTTTTTGCGCAGCGTTTATTCGCGGCGCAAAAAGTAACGGTGTTACCTGGCAGTTATTTAGCGCGCGAAGCCGACGGCTTTAACCCTGGTGAAGATTATGTGCGTCTGGCACTGGTTGCTTCGCTCGCCGAATGTATTGCGGCCGCTGAGCGCATTAAACAATTTACGCTATCGCTATGAGTACTGAAAAAAATGTAAACAAAGCGGACCGCGTTGCGTTTATCTTGCAGACGTTGCAAAGCCTCTACCCGAGGCCTCCAATTCCACTAGCGCACAAAGATCCCTATACATTATTAGTTGCAGTGCTGCTTTCAGCGCAATGCACAGATGAGCGAGTCAATACTGTTACCCCCGCGCTATTTGCACTTGCCGACAATTCTCTGGATATGGCGAAGATTTCAGTCGAAAAAATTCAAGCTATTATTCGCCCCTGTGGATTATCTCCGCAAAAATCCAAAGCGATTTCAGTGCTATCGCAAATGCTTGTCAATGAGCACGCAGGCAAAGTACCCCAAGATTGGAACGCGTTGGAGCGCTTGCCCGGCGTAGGCCACAAGACGGCAAGTGTTGTTATGAGTCAAGCGTTCAATGTGCCTGCCTTTGCAGTAGATACACACATTCACCGATTAGCACAACGCTGGGGCCTAACCAGTGGAAAAAACGTCGTGCAAACAGAAAAAGATTTAAAACGATTGTTTCCCATCACGAGCTGGAATGCATTGCACTTACAATTTATTTACTATGGTCGCGAGTTTTGTTCCGCACGCAGTTGCGATGGCACAGTGTGCGAAATATGCAGGGTGTGCTACCCCAACCGACGCAAACCAAAAATCACTCTGAAGGCTTGATAGTATGATTACCCTGTACGGCATTAAAAATTGCGACACCGTAAAAAAAGCTCGTGAGTGGCTCACCAAAAACGGAGTTGACTATCACTTTCACGATTTTCGAGCTGATGGCCTACAAGAAGAAAAAGTGAAAGCCTGGATTGCGGACATCGGATTAGAACCCCTGATCAACAAACGCAGTACAACTTGGAAAGAGCTTGACGATTACAAAAAAAATGCACTCAACGAGAAGAATGCTGTTGCGCTGATTGTGGAATACCCCACACTGATTAAGCGCCCCTTATTAGAAACAGCGACACAAAAGTACCTCGGCTTTAAAGACGCAGATTACGCAAAACTTTTCATTTAGCTTTTCATTTAGCTTTTCAATTCGCTTTTTAATTAACATTCAAATTAACTTTTTATTAATTCAGGAAATATTATGACTGATCTCTACAGCTTGGGTTTAGGCATTGGCACTCAAAATTTGAAAGGCGAATGGCTTGAAGTATTTTATGCCGAGCCGCTATTAAAACCGCCATCAGAAACCGCGAACGCTATCGCGCGCATTACGGGTTATCGCGATGGCAATCAGGTGATCGCAATCACGCGCGAGCAAGCAGCTGAAATAGCACTCGCACTAGAAGCCACAGGGGACACTCGTCAAGCATCGCTCGCAAGCAAGATGGCTGACAGTAAACGCCCCTTGGTAGCAACGCTGCTCGCGACCGACTCCGCACCCAGTTCCGTACCTGAAAGCTATTTGAAATTACAACTACTTTCACATCGTTTGGTTAAGCCGCACGATACAATACTCACAGGAATTTTTGGCATATTGCCCAACGTGGCATGGACAAATCAGGGCGCCATCGATCTCAATGAATTGCCGGCGCGGCAGTTACAAGCTCGGCTAAATAACGTTGAGCTAGAAGTTTCCTGCGTGGACAAATTCCCCAAAATGACTAACTATGTCGTGCCCAAAGGTATACGTATTGCTCATACTGCGCGCGTACGCTTAGGTGCTTACATTGGCGAAGGCACGACAATAATGCACGAAGGTTTTGTAAACTTTAATGCCGGTACTGAGGGCCCGGCAATGATTGAAGGCCGAATTTCGGGAGGCGTATTTGTTGGCCCCGGTTCAGACCTTGGTGGTGGCAGTTCAACCATGGGGACTTTGTCGGGCGGCGGTAATATTGTTATTTCAATCGGCAAAGAATCGTTGATTGGCGCAAATGCGGGCACTGGCATTCCGCTCGGTGACCGCTGTAAAATTGAATCGGGTTTGTATGTTACGGCAGGTACAAAAGTTGTCATGCTTGATGAAAAGGGCGCGGAAGTAAAAACACTAAAAGCTCGCGAGCTTGCTGGAATTTCTGACTTAGTTTTCCGCCGTAATTCCATAAGCGGTCGGGTAGAAGTGGTTACCAATAAAAGCGCCTTGCAATTAAATACTGCGTTGCATAAAAACTAATGTTACTGAACACTATCGATCAACTTAACACGAGAATATAACTATGGGCGCTCAGTGGAAAGCAAAAGGCCGCGAAGCGGCAGCCAGTGCTAAGGGTAAAATATTTACCAAACTCACCAAGGAAATCATGATTGCCGCTCGCAGCGGTGCAGACCCAGATTTAAACCCGCGTTTGCGCTTAGCGATAGTCCAGGCGAAAAAAGCCTCGATGACACGTGAAACTTTGGAGCGCGCCATTAAAAAAGGCGCAGGCTTGTTGGATGAAGTAGTAACCTACGAAAAACTAACTTACGAAGGTTACGCGCCACATCAGGTGCCCGTCATTGTGGAGTGCTTAACGGACAATGTGAATCGAACCATATCCAATATTCGCGGATTATTTCGCAAAGGCCAATTGGGTACTTCTGGCTCTGTATCCTGGGACTTTGAACATGTTGGCATGATTGAAGCCTCAGCGGACGCAAAAGACTCTGACCCTGAAATGGCGGCTATTGAAGCTGGCGCACAAGATTTCGACGTCGGTGATGATGGAACAACCTTGTTTATCACTGACATTACCGATTTGGACCTTGTTTCTAAGGCGTTGCCGAATCATGGCTTCACCGTTGAGTCGGCGAAACTGGGTTATCGCCCCAAACATCCGGTCACGTTAAGCGGCGACGCATTGGAAGATGTTGAAGCATTTTTAGCGGCGATTGACGAAGACGATGATGTGCATGAAGTATTTGTCGGGCTTGCCGGTTAACGGCCTCCAACGGGAGCTGAGGTCGCGTCTCCTGTCCAAATCATGAGCCGCATTCCCTTTTAGGTATCACCATGACCAAAACAACTCCCGTACTGACAAGAAACCTTCGCGATATGCCCGAGCTTGATCGCACCATTGCACATATTTTGGCGCTATGTTGCATAGAACTGGGGCAGACAAAAATACTCAGTGTGCTGGCCAGGTATGAATTCAAAGAAACTAAAAGCCAACATGTAGATGCAAACATGCTCAAAGAAGCAACGGCGCGCCTATTTGAAAACAAGATGCTGGAACGTCACAGCAACGGCGCGTACAAGATCATCGAGAGCAAACACAACGCGGTTTTATGGGATGTGGTTAAGCACGGCGAGCTAGTATTTTTGATAGCCGAATTGCGCAAACAGATCAATACTAACTACCAATACAATAGCTGGATCGAGAAAGAAGATTGGTTTTGTCAGCGGGAGTTACTCTGGTCAGCACTATTGGGTGACGCTGAAAAATGCCTGTATTGGGATGAAAAATTGAGGGCGGCGCAATCGCACGATTATCTACCGTCACTGGCAACTTTTTTCTTTAGCAGCGAATTGGGTAAGCAGCTGTTTAAAGATTTCTCTGTCGCGATTCAAAGAATCCTGTTGCAGGATGAGTTCGCTGTAGCCAATATCTGGCTGAACAATTGCTCCGAACTTTATGAATATACGATAGCGAATCTACAACAATTTACACCTTGGCCAGATTTTTTCGGCTTGCTGTGTACTCAGGCAATACTCCGTGCAGACTGGGGCATGTTAGAAATAATGCTCGCGTTAATACCAGAACAAAACCAACTGCCCGCGCGAGCGTCTAAAGCGGTATTGCACGGTGATTACCTTACAGCCAATGCGCTTTACAACGACATGATTAGGCTTGAACGCGGCCCCACCAGCAAACGTAAAATCGTTTTACCGGCGCTGGATGGCATTTTATATGCCCTCGCAGGCATTGGTGAAAATACAGCGATTAGCCTTAAGGCAGCAAAAGCTCAAGCAGATGACAGTTTTAAACAGCGTAACCTTTACGCCTACGTCTCTCTAAAACCCATGCTTGAACATTTGGTCTTGGGCACGCCCCTCGCCGTACCACCTCTATTTGCACCACGGCAAATACTGGGCAGCGATGGCATTATCGAAGCGATTGTACTGGCTTGGCAGGCTTATCCATTTCAACAAAGCTGGAAGAAAGTACTTTTAGAGGAACGTGATCGCACAGAAAAGATTGGCTATGTATGGCCTGCTGCTGAGCTGGATGTGCTCTTGGTTAGGTTGTTTAGTGGTGCCCCCAAGTACCCGGGCTGGCATGAACAACGCGAGTTAAAGCCCCTCGTTAATGTCCGCGCCTATGAAGAACCCTGGCAGCGCGCATTAACCGCGTTGGCCGCACTGCATAAACCGGCTAAAGCGCTCATTTCGGAAAATAGTCAGCGGGTTATCTGGTTGGTTGAATCCACGATGCACGAGGTGCGCCTAGAACCGCGCGAACAAAAGTGTTCAGCAAAAGGCATCTGGAGCAAGGGCCGCGCCATTTCCCTGAAGCGCCTCTCCACGGAGCCCGAGCTGATTCTTGGGCTTTCCGAACAAGATAAGCGCATCGCCTTGTGTATCCGCCGCAACCATAATTATTACGGTAGCGAATATGAAATGAATGTCGAGCTAGCCCTGCCGCTCTTGATTAACCACCCAGCCGTCTACTGGTGCGATGCGCCCGATGTGCGAATCGACATAGCGGCTGGCGAGGTGGCGCTGCAACTGAGCGAAAAAAATGGGCAGATCCGGCTAAAACTCGACCCACAGATCGCCGCTGAGCAACCCGTATTGTGGAAAAAATATACCCCTACGCGCGTTGCCGTGTATGCGAATACGCCAGAAATTAAACAAATCGCCAGTATTTTAGGTATGGGCTTGTCGGTACCCGGTGCGGCAAAGGCACAGTTGGTAGAGGTAATTAAGGCCATTGCCCCACACATTGCCATTCATTCTGACCTGCCTGAATTATCCGCACATATGGCGAGCGTACTCGCTGATACCACGCTCTATGCCCACCTGTTGCCGCTAAACGAAGGCCTGCGTATGCAATTATTACAGCGCCCCTTGCCCGATGGCTCATGGTTTGCGCCGGGGCGCGGTCCTGTCAACGTGGTCGGTGAGGTTGCTGGCGAAGCCGTGCAAGCCGCCCGCAACTTAAAAGATGAAAAGAAGCGTTTAACGAAACTGATAGAAGCCTGCCCCAGCCTTTCGGATGCCGAACAACTGGGCAATGAACAAGAGTGGCAAATTGAACACCCCGAAGCTTGCCTAGAATTGCTTAGCGAACTCAAAGCGCAACCCGAAACGGTCGTACAACTGGTGTGGCCGGAAGGTGAGCGCATGCGCTTAAAAAGCAGCCGCAGCCTGAGCCACATGCGGCTTAGCATCAAAAAACAAGGCGACTGGTTTGAGGCCGAAGGCGATATCACTCTGGATGATGGCCGCGTGGTTGCACTGCGCGAATTGCTACAAATGATGAACGACAGCTCTGGGCGCTTTTTAAAACTGGGTGATAACGATTATTTAGCTCTCACCGCCAACTTCCGCCGGCGCCTAGAAGAACTCAACGCTTTCGCCGAAACCAACGCCAAAGGCGGCCTGCGCATCAACCCTTTAGCCGCGCCCGCATTAGCGGAACTGGCGGCAGACGTCGGTGAACTAGAAGCCGACCAACCATGGAAAGACCAGGTTAAAAAGCTCGATGCCTTGGCCGACTTTATACCCAAACTACCCTCAACCTTGCAAGCCGAGCTGCGGGATTACCAGCTTGACGGCTACCATTGGCTGGCGCGCCTAGCGCATTGGGGTGTTGGCGCCTGCTTGGCGGATGACATGGGCTTAGGTAAAACCGTCCAAACCCTAGCGCTACTGCTAGATCGCGCACCCAAGGGCCCAGCGTTAGTTGTTGCCCCCTTATCAGTCGCCATGAACTGGCTTAGTGAAGCACAAAAATTCGCACCAACACTGATAATGCGCGGCTACAATAGCAACCGTGTCCTAACCGAATTGGGCGCATTTGATGTCGTGGTCGCAAGCTACGGCATGTTGCAACAAGATGCTGAAGTTTTCGCGAAGCAACATTGGCACACGGTAGTACTTGATGAAGCACAAGCCATCAAAAATGCCGCGACCAAACGCAGCCAAGCGGCCATGGCACTCACGGCGGATTTCAAAATGCTCGCCAGCGGCACGCCGGTAGAAAACCACTTGGGCGAATTATGGAATTTATTTCGCTTTATCAACCCGGGCTTACTGGGCTCAAAAGAGCGCTTCGCCAAACGTTTTTCAACGCCTATCGAAATGGGCGATATTCCTGCCCGTGCGCATCTCAAAAAACTGATACAACCCTTTATTTTGCGGCGCACCAAAACCCAAGTGTTGAACGAATTACCCGCTCGCACCCAAATCACGCTGCAAGTGGAGCTCAGCGATGCCGAACGGCATTTGTACGAATCCCTGCGCCAACAAGCGGTCGATAACATTACAGCGGCTGGCCTTAAGGCGCCCATGCAAGTATTGGCAGAAATCACAAAATTGCGGCGCTTTTGTTGTAATCCAAAATTAGTGCTAAAGAACACTGATATATCAGCCAGTAAGCTAGCCGTATTTGCAGAGACACTAGAAGAACTGCTTGAAAACAAACATAAAGCGTTAGTGTTTAGCCAGTTCGTAGACCATTTGGCGATAGTGCGTGAGCATCTTGATAATCAAGGTATTGCCTATCAATACCTTGACGGTTCAACACCGGCCATCGAACGAAAAAAGCGCGTTGATGCCTTTCAGGGCGGCGCGGGCGATGTGTTTTTAATCAGCCTGAAAGCCGGTGGCACCGGCCTGAATTTAACCGCTGCCGACTACGTGATTCATTTGGATCCGTGGTGGAACCCCGCCGTTGAAGATCAAGCTTCAGACCGCGCCCATCGTATGGGGCAATTGCGGCCCGTAACTATTTATCGCTTGGTAGCCAAAGATACCATCGAGGAAAAAATCATCGGCCTACATGCTGAAAAGCGTGACTTGGCAGATAGCTTGTTAGATGGCGGTGAAGCGGCAGGGCGGCTGGATACGGCAGCATTGCTAGGCTTATTAAAAGAGGGCATGTGACAACTTAAAATAGGATATGTAAAACAGCCTGCGAAGATAAAGCAGGCAATCCATTTCACCTATTTGCGCAACATTAATAATCAACAGTAATATGAATAAAGTCATCACACATAAAAAAGAATACAAAAAAAGGGCCGTACCCATGAAGAAAATACTCATTGTTGTTTCACTGTTGACATTTTTTCACTCGCTGAATGCTGCAGAAATAGATTTCAAGGCAGAAACAAAAATCAATTACCGTCACAGTGAGTTCAATCGCTTTGGTGTGAACTTCCCCTTTGCAGAAAATCAATTACCCCCCGGACAAAAACAAGCTTTTCTCGAAACTACGGATGCCGGAAGTCATGCGGAAATATCCGATATAGCATTGTTTTGGGATTGGACGCTGTCTGATGATTGGGCGATAAAAACAAAAATCGACCTCTTTGATCTTTATGAAAGAAACCCCACCACCAGCGACTATAAAACAAGCCTCGATCAATTTATTGTGCGCTATGGCACGCGTTACACTCAAGGCGAATTGCTCCGTGATCTAAGTTACTATTTACAAGCCGGTAAGTTTTCAAAATTTGAACGACAAGAAGATCGCCATCTAGAAAGTTATGGTCTCAGCGGTACTGCCTTTAATCGCGTGGAAGATAGCGGTATCGAAACCGGTTTAGACTTTACTTCCGGCATTTATACAAAGCTAAGCTACACCACGGGCAATCCACTTTTTTTTCGCGATGTGAATGCGCTGGCGGGCGATAATGGCATTGATGAAACACCACCACCGAATAACAACCCCAAAATTAAAACCGGCATTCCCATTCTTTATGATGCGGAAGTGGAGACATTTGATTTATCGAAAAATCCTGAAACCGGTGTTGGCCTAGGTTATCGCAGGCTAAATGAAACAGGATCAAATCGTTTCAATATGTTACTTTTTGGTTACGAGCGAGAGCTTGCGGACACGGTTGAATTGCACGGTACTTTTTATGGTGGCGATCTTGATCTGCTGGATTTATCCGAGGCTATACCCAATACCCGTTTGCCAACGACCGGAACAAAAAAGAAAGAAGTGGGCGCTAATATCTGGTGGTACACAGAAAATTTCTCGCTTTTTGCGCAAGCGGTGACTCAAGATATTGGTGGGCTCAAACGCAATGGCCAAGAAATAGAGTTAAGTTACGCAGTACAAATGTCTGATAATTTCATCGGTATTACACAAATAAGTCCTGTGGTGCGAGCTTCAGTACTACACAACGATTTTGTCGGCCCGGCAATTTTCACGGCTCCTAGCTTTTGGTGGAATTGGAAAAAATACGACTTGGGTTTTAATATGGATTTTGGTAAAGAAATGCGGCTCACAGTGGAATATGCCATCAACAAATTTGAACGCAAAAAAGTTATCGAAGAGAACAATGAGTACCTAGCGACACTGCGCTGGCGCTATGATTAATAGCACTACTTATATCGCATTCAAATCTTCAAGTAATTCGCTGACCGATTGATAGCGATCAGCGGCTTTTTTTTCTATAGCTTTGCTGATCACGCTATTCAAATAAGCCGGAATATCTTTCGCTTTCGAATTTAACGCGGGTGGTATTTTGTTTAAATGCAATTGTTCCAATTGCTCAAACGTTTTCGCGTCACTAAAAGGCGGCTTTCCGCTAAAGATGGCGTAGAGTAAAAGCCCCAATGCATAGATATCGGTTCGTTGATCTAAGTTCGCACCTAAAAATTGCTCAGGCGCCATATACAGCGGCGTCCCCGCAATCATGGTGTAA
>JAYWHF010000214.1:0-4224 GCA_043777855.1 Gammaproteobacteria bacterium
CCGCGCATAACAGCATACAAGGCAACATAAGAGGGGGTTTCATTAGCACTAGTCACTTCATAAGCAGCGTAAAATTGATGCTGATCCAATCCATAAAGCTGGATAATTTTAAAATGATTATTTGCCCAACTATTACTTGTACCGCAATCGCGCGCCTTACAGTGAAATAGCTCGCGAAGATTATATTTATCTAACTGTTCCTTATAAAAACTGAAACCATTTTCCGCACTGTGTTCAGATGGCAACTCGAGCGTAATACGCTCTAAGTCACCACTTAACCGTTGTGATCTACTGGCTATCCAATTCCCATCGACTTTTTTATAACTACCCAACGCCAACACGTAATCGCTGGCAAGAGCATTGCCATGACTCACTTCGCGCGCATTAGGATAAGCCTGCAATTTAAGCTCCGCCGCTGATAGAACCCCACCAAACAAAAGCGCCATAAAAAGCGCCATAAAAAAACTGAGCACATAAATACAGCGCTTCATTTACTTCATCACCGCAAAAAAACTATTAAACAGAGCAGCGACAGAATCGGCCTCTTCTTCCATGTGCAAATGATGGCTACCAGAAATAAGATGCACAGCTATCTGCGGAAATTTATCAAGATAGGTTTCATAGCTCGGGAAAATTTTGGGCAGGCCTGTGTCGCCTAGAATTAACTTAATCGGCGCCTCGATAAGCGCTACAAACGCAGCAGTTTGTTCAAGCGAATATTTAACCGCTGAAGGGGCCAGTAATCGTTGATCGGTGCTCCAATTAAAACCACCGGGAACCGCTTTTATTCCACGCTCCGCCAACACTTTCGCCGCTGCATAACTTAGTGGAAACATGCCCCGTTCGCGCGCCGCAATCGCGCTGGACAAGTCGGGATATAAAGATAAAGGTTTTACGGCCTGAGCTTTAACGCCTTTTATGGAGAGTGCGAGCTGTTTAGGTGCATCCTCCGGGCGCGAGGGCTCCGGTAAAATTCCTTCAATTAAGGCCAAATGTGTGATGCGTTTAGGAAAGGTGCCGGCAGCAATAGTTGCAATAATTCCACCACGAGAATGCCCAAGCAATGCAAACTCTTGCCAACCCAGCTGATCTGCAATCGCAAATATTTCGGCAACGTCTTCCCAAATATTGTAAGGCGCCGCGCCATGACGATGACTACTTTGACCATGCCCCGCCATATCAACTGCAACTAAATTGATGTCTTTTAGTTTGGCCGCGAGAGTAATAAAACTCGCCGAATTGTCGAGCCATCCGTGCAACGCAAGTACCGGTAGGTTTCCGCGCGCTCCCCACTCCTGTGCGGCAAAGGTTAAACCATCGACTTCCAGCGTCAGCTGCTTGGGATATTGTTTATGAACTAAGGTTGCATCACTCATTGACATGCCTCAACCAACGAATCACACCCATTTTTGCGGCCACTATTTCACAATCTACGCAGGCTAGAGAACTCGTATTCATAGTGTGGAACCCACTGACGCGTCCACAGAGCAAATCAAGCACCTGCCCCACAAATGGCTGATGGCTCACCAATAAAACGGACGCAAGTTGTGCATCACGCAAAGCATCAAAAAACAAAAAAGGATCAGCTTCAGGCACAATTAGTTCAGACATTTTTATCGGAACCCTTATTCCCTGTTGCACTAAATAATTACTGGCTATTTCCGCCGTTTGTTGCGCACGGATTAGCGGGCTCGCCCAAATCTGTTGCACCGATTTCAAATCAGCACCCGCTTTATTGAGGCTCGCCGCAACCTCTAGCCTGCCCTTGTCTGTTAGGTTCCGCATTTCATCTGTTGTTTTTTGCGGTTCAGCCTGACCATGGCGCAAAATATAAATTTGCATGTTGCTCTCTCAATATTTTATCAATGCGAATATTTTTGGACGCAACGCAACGCGCTTGTATGAGTGATGTAATTGCCTCATACACTCATATAATCAACATCGGTATTTTGTTCACCAAGCATCAGTTTACGCGCCACATCGGAAATAGATTTGTGCTCAAAGAGCACGCCATAAAGTCCCGCCACTAACGGCATGTAAACGCCCATCTCATCGGCTTTTTTTTTCACTTGCTTGAGCGTATTAACGCCTTCAGCAACCTGCCCCACGCTTTGGACAATTTCATCCAAGTCGCGGCCCTGCCCTAAAGCAAAACCAACGCGATAATTGCGACTTAAATCTGACGTACAGGTCAAAATCAAGTCGCCAACACCCGCCAAACCCAAAAAAGTCATAGGATTAGCACCCATAATCTGCGCGAAGCGACCCATTTCGGCAAGACTGCGGGTAAGCAGCATAGCCTGAGTATTTTGTCCCGCGCCCAAGGCTGCAGCCATCCCGCAAATGATCGCATAAATATTTTTTAAGGCTCCACCGAGCTCAACACCGTAGCGGTCATGGTTCGCGTAAACGCGAAAAGTTTCTGAACACAGTGTTTGCTGAACACAGCTAATCACTCGTTCGTCCTCACTCGCGATAACGCTGCCGGTTTGCTGTTGCCGAACAATTTCTTTAGCGAAATTCGGGCCGCTTAAAACGCCGATAGCATGGTTAGGTAATTCCTGCTCCAAAATTTGGCTCATCAGCGTAAAACCCTCGGGCTCAATGCCCTTAGCAGTGCTCACGACTATGGCATCAGGCCGCAGCAAACCACTAATGCTGCGCGTAACAGCTCGAAACGAATGGCTTGGAATCGATACGAACACCAAATCGCTATCCCTGACGGCGGCAGCTAGATCTGCCGTAATCGTGAGTTTGTCGGCTAAGCGATAGCCAGGAAGATAGTGAATGTTCTCACGAGCCAGCTGACAATCCGCGGCACGCTGCTCCGACCGCATCCACAAATAAACTTTGTGGTGGTTATGGCTAATAATATTGGCAATTGCCGTACCGAAACTGCCGCCACCTAATACGGTGACAGTTAAAACTGATGTCATAGTCAATAACCTAGCGATAAGTGAGTAAAAAAAATTTCAATCCTGTATTTTTAAGTGCAAAGCGGTTATACAAAAAACAAAACTGTAACTTTATTGCACAAAATCTGTAATCATAAAATTGTCCACATTTTCTGTGGATAACTTGGTGGATAGAATTTGAGAAACGGGAGCAAAGCCTTATTAAATCTGACCGAGCCTCAGATTGATTATTTTTTAATCTTACATTTTATTATCATATAAATCAATAAGTTAGATTATTTTACAAGCATTAAACTGCATTTTTACCTTTCTATTTTCCTTTTGCACCCGGCCAAAAAAAAATGCGCTTCATATGTGCATAAAAAGGTTAGTGGCTATTAACCGTAAATCCGTTGTAGAAATAAAAGTTTTATAATGCAAGACATTTTACAGTTTATTTTTTAAGGAATTTTTCGCTGGTTATTTACATAAGTAAGGTTGGCGTAAACTCAGGTGCGTGTAAAGTGCCCATAGTCGCCATCCGCATAAAGCAAAGGAGCAAAGGCAACTTCCCCAATTTGCACGCTATTAATTCGGGCAATGACTATTTGGTGCGTACCATAGCTAATAAACATGTCCGTTTCACAGAAGAAGATTGCCTGCGCATCCGCTAAGTAGGGAGATGATACATCGCTCCGCCAATCGCCCAAGCTAAATCTATCTTTCCCCGGTTCGCGCCCGGCGCACAAATTGGATATCGCCTGATGACCTTCGCCAAGAACGTTTACCGCGAATAAACTACCCACCGTGGAAAAATACTCTTGCTGAGATACCAGTTTATTGATGCATACGAGTAAAGATGCTGGGCTGTCCGACACTGAAGTCACCGAGGATGCTGTCATTGCAAAGCCCTCTTCGCCAATTCGCGCCGAAATAACACAGACACCAGAAGCCAGTCGCCGCATTCCCAACTTCATCGCCTCACTCACTGACTTGTTACTCATAAAAACTCCGTAAGGTTCACGCAATCAAGCATTTTGAACAGAGAGATCAAATGAAACAAGCAAAACTATTCATTCAGACTACTTAGCGGGCAACTTAATACGAAAACGTTAGTGCGAAGCAGGTACCACAAGGACACAGAATAATTTTCGGCGATGAAATGCCAATGTCGATTTAGGAAAAATGTGCAGAATAAAAGCGCTAAGCCCGCGAATAAATTGATTTTTTACATTTTTACGTTGACGCGTTGGATGGTCATGGATATCATGCGCACCACTTGAAATGCACGGCGTTTCAATGTTTCGGAGTGTAGCGCAGCCCGGTAGCG
>JAYWHF010000215.1:0-4222 GCA_043777855.1 Gammaproteobacteria bacterium
CGGTGTCAATCGCCACGAACAGGACCCAGTTACGGCGCGAGTCGTTTCACACGCATCGATGGAGCTTGATGCAAAGCTCATGAAATCTTACAACTTCAACAGTGTGCGCAACTCACATTACCCGAACGACTCTTTTTGGTACGAGGTTACCGACAGGATGGGCCTTTTTGTCGTGGACGAAGTTAATCTAGAAGCACATTGGTTTATGGCTGAAGCTAAAAAAGGTACTCGCCCAAAAACCGACCAAATGGGCTTTCGTCCTGAATGGCGTGCTGCGTTTTTGGATCGCACCAAATCTATGATTGAGCGCACAAAAAATCGACCTTCTGTGATTCTTTGGTCATTGGGCAACGAAGCGGGCGATGGCCCTTCTTTTCCGGCGATGGCCGACCTTATTAAAGCACGAGATCCGTCGCGCCCCATTATGTATGAAGGTATGGGCCACAATCGTGGCTACGATGAAACACACGATTGGTTAGATATTTATTCGCCCATGTACGACACCGTTCCTGAAATGATTAAGTTTGCAAATTTCAAAACGCATCAAGCCTATATTCAAGTGGAGTACTCTCATGCGCTGGGCAATGGCCTAGGCAACCTCCAAGAATACTGGGATGCTTTTTACCAATATCCCCAATTACAAGGAGGTTTCATTTGGCAGTGGGCCGGCCAACCTTATGCAGAAAAAGACAAGAACGGCACGCCCTATTGGGCTTACGGTGGCGACTATGGCCCTGACGAAACCGACGGCAACTTTTTTGCGTCCGGTGTTGTGGACCCAAACAGAAAGCCAACACCCGCCGGATTAGAAATTAAAAAAGCACAACAACCTATCACCTTTAAAGCGGTTGATTTGATAAAGAGCACGATTGAACTGACCAACCGCTATGACTTTATCGATCTTAAAGGTCACAGACTCAGCTGGGAAATTCTCGAAGACGGTCGGGTGATAAAAACCGGTGATAGCATCAACTTATCCGGCAAACCGCAAGAGTCTCAGTTACTCAATCTTTCTTTGCCGGTTATCGAGCCGGTTCCGGGTGCTGAGTACCACCTGAATATTAGTGTGCGTGCATTGGCGAACGCTGTTGCTGGGATAGAAGCGAATCAGGTGATCGCTTACGAACAATTTGCATTGCCCATTACAACGCAAGCGATACCTGTTACCACTAAGGGGGAGCTTAAGCTTTCTCAAAATAAAAAAAGCACTGTCGTTACCGGTAAAGATTTTAAAATCATATTCGATAATCTAACGGGGCAAATAAGTTCGTGGAAAGTTAACGAGCAATCCCTACTCGAGGCAGCACCAAAACCTAACTTTTATCGTGCGATGACAGATAACGATATCGGCTACAAGGGCACCAATGACTTGACGGGTTTTAGTTTTTGGAAGACTGCACCCTCAACCGCAAAACTCGTGTCCATAAAAGCAACATTAACAGCAGACAATTCCGCCACCATAAGAGTCGTTGAACGCATCGCTGGGGATTCCGTCGAGTACA
Organism: Gammaproteobacteria bacterium; assembly: GCA_043777855.1. GTDB lineage: Bacteria > Pseudomonadota > Gammaproteobacteria > Pseudomonadales > Cellvibrionaceae > Cellvibrio. The sequence continues at coordinate 1,503 of JAYWHF010000215.1, forward strand.
AAACACAGTACGACCTTCTCGCCGATGGTAGCGTGAAAGTTTCAATACACTTTGAGCCGTTAAAAAGCGACTTGCCAGAAATGTTACGCGCAGGCACCGCTCTTACGCTGCCTGCAGGCTATAACTCGGTTGAGTGGTTTGGACGCGGGCCCCATGAAAGCTACATCGACAGAAAATACAGTGCGTTAGTGGGTCGCTACCAAGGCAGTATTCTGGATCAGTATGTGCCCTACGCCAGACCACAAGAAAACGGTAATAAAGTCGACGTGCGCTGGGCCGCTATCACGGGAAAAGGCAAAGGTTTTTTCGTTAAGTCACTGCAACCACTCAGCATTAATGTGCAACAAATTCCCCTATCAGAAATTGATTATGTGAGTGATAAAAATCTTCACGGCGCTTTAGTGAAACCGAGCCCCCTAACCACCGTTAATATTGATCTGGCCCAACGTGGTGTAGGCGGTGATGACAGTTGGGGCGGTGTGCCTATGGACCCATATCGCTTGCCGGCCAAGCCTTATGATTACACATTTGTTTTAATTCCTTTCAATCCATCAACAACTCAACTTGACGACTTAGGGCGCAAGAACTTTTCGGCCCCTGCTGCAACATCCGATACTGCGTCTGATACCGCACCAGTGCCCATGATCAAACCAGTAACATCAGGCGGTGACCCAACAACCATTGAACACCCTGAAAAAATAGGCATAGGAACGGGAACCTGGGGAACAATTACCGGCCCTGTTATGGCGGATGACATTGATCGAGTGGGCGCTGCCTGGTATTACACCTGGACTACAACGCCGGTGCAAAAAGACAACAGGTTTTACAGTGTTCCTACCAAAGCGACCTTTATGCCAATGATCTGGGGGCCGAAAAACACCGATCGTGATTCGCTTAAATCGGTGGATAAATCTTTACCGGCATTGCTTAGTTTTAATGAGCCGGACAATAAAAACCAAGCCAATATGACCGTCGAGAACGCACTTGAGCTTTGGCCAGCACTTGAACAAATGGGGATGCGTTTAAGTTCTCCCGCACCCAGTTCAGATGCCCCCCATCCCGCCGCCTATTTTTTAAAACCTGACAGCTGGTTTGGAAAATTTATGGCAGGTGCTGAGAAAAATAAACGGCGAGTAGATTTTCTAGCGCTTCACTACTACAGCGACGACTTAGATGTTTCACGCATGGAGGCAGATTTGCGCGCAGCTTACACACTCTACGGCCGCCCAATATGGGTCACTGAATGGGCGCTCGTAGACTGGGCGAACACCGATAAATTTTCATTTGAACAGACCAGACAATTCTTTATAGACGCAACACAAATGATGGACGACTTGCCGTTTATAGAACGTCACGCTTGGTTTGGCATGTACAGAGGCGGCGATGGCTGGTTTATTAATACTGAAATATTTGATAACAACGGCAAGTTTACGCCAGTGGGCACTGCATTTTATGAGCTAACAAAATTTGGAAAAATTAGGACTAAAAAATAAGTCAGCAGACGTTTTTTTGAGGCTAGATTTTTCTACCATCAGGGATGGCTTCCGTTGTAATCAAGAGGTGATATTTAAACGTTTTTGTACAATAACCGACAATAAATACCAAGTTTTTTTCCTATTTAATAATTAATAATTTTTTGGAGATCTACGCGTATGAAAAATCTTAAAATGATTGCACATCTTTTTTTACTGATGCTGTTCGGTTGTTTCGGCACGCAGGCTATTAGTACTCGAGCTGCCGATTCAATCTTTGATAACAGCACCTTTTGGAAAACACTCTCAGCAGGAGCTGTGAAAGCGCAAGGCGGAAATATTGTAAAGGTTGGCGACTTTTATTATATGGTAGGGGTGGATTTTAAAAATAGCGGCCCAGAAAGCTACTCAGGTTACGATGCCATGCGGCTCTACAAGTCAAAAGACTTGGCTAGCTGGGAACCGGTATCTGTTTTGCTGAAACCGGGCGCCGTCGGCTTCCCCACCGACATATCACAAAGTACCGCATGGGTGGGTCGGCCAACGATCGTTTTCAATAAAAACACCAGCCGATATGTATTAATATTTGAGTCGGCAAGAGGCTTGTCGTCCGCTACTAGCCCAAGTATTGCTGGGCCTTACACCTATCAAAAAGAGTACGTCATGCCAGTGGGTACTGAGGGATACCCGAATGATATGAGTGTCTTTCAAACCAGTGAATATACATTCATGGTTGCCAACATGGGGAAAGTGAATCCGCGCAAAATGGCCATCATTCGTTTTAGCGACAGTGATTATTTATCGTTTGACTATCAGGTTTATTATGATCAAGCAGGCGCTTACCAGGAGGCACCACATATCTTTTGGCAACAAGAACAAGGGCGCTTTTATTGGTTTGCGTCAGGTTTGAAGTGGTGGAATTCGACCGAAACAGTTTACCGATCATCCACGAACTTAGATGGGCCATGGGGCGACTGGCTACCCCTAGACGCCAATCCAAAAACTACCAACAGTTACAATACGCAGCATGATTTCGTTGTGCCAATTTACGGTACTAACCGTGTCACCTATGTGTACTTTGGTGATACCTGGATCGACTTCACCAACTCAGGCACGCGTTTTAATGCCGCATTTCCGATTTACTGGGACCCTAGTTCAAAAGCACCTATTCTGCTTGGCGCCGATCAATGGAAGATTGATTTAGCAACCGGTGATTGGTCGGTAGTACGCCCCTACAATAGGAACTCA
>JAYWHF010000216.1:0-11984 GCA_043777855.1 Gammaproteobacteria bacterium
GACTAACGCGCGCCGCATAAATGCATAATCACTAAACGGCGCTAACAGCAGATCGTGCGCGGTTTGCAGTATTAGCATGCGTGCGCCTTGTGCATCTTACTTAAAGCGCTTTCGTCATAATCTGCGCAGGCTTGTCGCGCGTTCTGCAAATTGTCTGGGGTGAGAACAAGGTGTGTTGGCCCATTGGCAATCACACGGTGCGCGATCATAAGGGTATGCGGGAATAGTTCTTTTACTTGATCAAGATCGTGCAGCACCACAATGACGGTACGGCCTTGATCCTGCCATTGTTTAAGCAAATGCATTAGGTCGGCAGTGGTTTTGCTGTCGATGGCATTAAAAGGTTCATCCAGCAAAATGATCGAGGCATCTTGAAGTAGCAGGCGTGCGAACAACACCCGCTGTAATTGCCCGCCAGATAGACTGGCGATAGCTCTATCGCCAAAGCCGCCAAGTCCGACCTGATCTAATGCAGCATCTACTCTGATGCGCAATGCAGGCGTTAACCCACCTAATGAGCCCATAAATCGCCATAATCCCATCGCTACCAACTGATAGGTGTTAATGGGGAAATGCCGGTCAATCTCGGTGTGCTGTGGCAAATAGGCAATGTGTTCAGCCGCAATACCCCCTAACTGAAGTTGCCCGCTGGCCGGTTTTAAGATGCCTGCCAATATCTTTAACAAGGTCGATTTACCCGCACCGTTTGGCCCCACGATCGCCAATAAGCTGCCGAGCGGAATATTAAGATCAATAGCCTCAAGCACCGGCTTATGGCGAGGATGTCTGGCATAGTTGAAACTCAGATTTGCGCACTGAATGCTGGTCATAACCTTAAAAGACCCAAAGCAGTGATAACCATAGGCAAGTAGTCACTAGGCACGCGACGCCAAGACGCTGATAACTATTCAAAAACACGATGTCATACTCCTATTGGATGCTGATGTAGGTGATGCGTACGAAAACAACACTTCCCTAAATTATTGGTTATGTTATAACATAATAAAGTAAATTAACAAATGTTTAGCGTCGGTGTGCAAGCAAGGTGCTACTGGTCAGGATTTGAAAGGGTAAATAGATGAATCAGCTCCCCGTTACTGTACTTTCCGGCTTTTTAGGTGCAGGTAAAACCACGCTTTTAAGCCATATACTGAACAACCGCGAGCAATTGCGCGTAGCGGTGATTGTGAACGATATGAGCGAAGTCAATATCGATGCTGACTTGGTGCGCCATGATGTGGAATTAAATCGAGCTGAAGAAAAGCTGATTGAGATGAGTAATGGCTGCATTTGCTGCACCTTGCGTGAAGATTTACTGATTGAAATTAATCGCCTTGCCGCCGAAGGGCGTTTTGATTATTTGGTGATTGAGTCAACCGGTATTTCAGAGCCATTACCGGTGGCAGAGACATTCACGTTTGAAGATGAAGAGGGTAAAAGTCTATCGCAGGTGGCGCGATTGGATACGATGGTTACCGTGGTGGATGGTGCTAATTTTTTAGACGATTACTACGAGGCCTATTCACTGCAAGAAACCGGTGAATCGCTGGGTGAGGAAGACGAACGCACCGTATCTGATTTACTGATCGACCAAATTGAATTTTGCGATGTATTGCTCATCAGCAAAACTGATTTAATCAGCGCTGAGCAATTAGAAGAGTTGAAAGCGGTACTGCGTAAGCTGAATGCCACGGCTGAAATAATTCCGATGGCAAAAGGTAATATTCCTCTCGCAAAAGTATTAAATACGGGCAAGTTTAATTTTGATAAAGCGCAACAAGCACCCGGCTGGCTAAAAGAGTTGCGCGGTGAGCACACTCCCGAAACAGAAGAGTATGGCATTAGCAGTTTTGTGTATCGCGCGCGTAAGCCATTCCACCCACAAAAAATTCATGATTTTTTCGCAGATCCAGAACGGAATGGAAAATTGCTGCGCTCAAAAGGTTTTTTCTGGCTCGCCAGCCGCCCGCAATACGCAGGCCAATGGAGCCAAGCCGGTGGAATAGCGCAACACGGTGCCGCCGGTATGTTTTGGAAAGCGATTCCTAAAGATAAATGGCCAGAAGATACTGAGCAAGTTCAATACATTATGGAAAAATGGGTAGAACCTTTTGGTTATATGCGCCAAGAGTTAGTGTTTATTGGGCGCAATATGAATAAAGAAGAATTTATTGCTGAGTTAGATGCCTGCCTATTAACAGATGAAGAGATGTTAGAAGGGCAAGATTATTGGAAGGCATTACCAGATCCGTTTCCCAGCTGGAATGCACAAGAGGCTTAATGCATGAAAATACATCGCATCAATTTTTTTTCTTGTTATATATGCGCTGCATTGCTAACGGCTTGCGGAAAACAACCTGAGTTGGCGGCAATGCCTGAAGGCCCTTCGGCACTTGTTGTTATTAAAGTTGCTGAGGCAGAAGAAGAGCATGACGATCATGAAGCGCATGAAAAGCATGGCGATGAAAGTAAATCAGAGCACCGCGAATTAGGCACGCACGTACATGGCGCTGCTTCAATGAACCTTGTACTTGAAAATTCGCTGGTGAATATCACCATGAGCATTCCAGGAATGGATGCTGTGGGGTTTGAGCATCCCGCTGTAAGCGCGGATGAGCAAGCGATACTCCAGAAAGCATTAACGCATTTGCAAAATCCAGATGCGCTTTTTTTGTTATCCAAAAGCGCAGATTGCCATCTTCTTAATGGTACCGTAGAAACCGCATTATTAAATAAAGAGGCGAAGCCTGGTACTCATGCGGACGTAGATATCAGTTACCAATGGCAGTGTAAAACCCCTGAAGATTTAAAACAGGTATCTGTACAGCTATTTACGCACTTTGAACATTTACAAAACATTCACGCCAGTTGGATATCACCAACTAAGCAGGGCGCAGCAGAGCTTACGAAAGATAATGCAGTACTATCTTTCGAGTGATGTAAAACAGAAGGAGTCTATTTTTTTATTGCTCTTGATATTCCGTAACACTTTCAGCATCAAGACTATAGGCAGATACACCATTATCTTTAGTCACGGTTTCAATTTTTAATGTGCCTGTTACCCAGAATGGGTTATATATGTCAGTTATTTTTACCCCTTGAGGGATGCGCACATAAATAATCTGGTTAGGCGGTGGCGGGGGAACATGAATGCAGGCGCCGTAATACGGCACTAAAAAGAAAGCAGTAATTATTTTTTGTTCGTTGTATTCAAGTGGAACAACGTAACCGGCCAGTTTGATTTTAATAAAATTAAACTCATGGCGAATAGTGTAAGAGCGAATTAGCGCTTTCAATGGACTTTTTACCGGTTTCTTTGCTTCTGCTATTGCGTCTTTTAAGGTTTTTTCAAAACGGCTGTTGTGAACGGTCTCCGGTAAATGACGCTCTGATGAGCTTGTGCTGTTCGTGATTTGTTGAGCATTACTCGATTCGAAGGATGCAGACTTTACGGGGTCGGTGAACTTTAAATCTTCATCGGGCATAAGGTCTATCCACTCTATCAAGCGTGGTGTAATGTTTTTATTGTTGGCAATGGTGGGTTGTGTACCATCATTGAAAAAGTGACTCGCCAAAACGTATAGCAATGCAACAGCAGCTATTACTAAAGCGGTATTTTTTGTCATAAAGCGCGACTCACTATTTCACGGCTGGAATTTATTCTTCTGTGTATGCTGTAACACTCTCTGCATCCAGACTATAAGCAGAGGCACCATTTTCTTTTTCGGTGGTCTCAACACGCAATGACCCAGTTACCCAAAACGGATTGTAAATGTCTGTGATTTTTATCCCTTTGGGGATGCGTACATAAATAATTTGGTTAGGCGGTGGTGGCGGAACATGAATGCACGCACCGAAGTAGGGAACCAAAAAGAACGAGGTAACAGATTTTTTGTCATTATATTCTAATGGCACGACGAAACCGGCAAGTTTAATTTTTTTATTGTTAAACTCGGGGCGTACTGCGTAAGAAGTGAGTACATCTTTATAAGTGCGCTTTCTAGGTTTGTTTGCGGCTACTATTGCGGCTGTTACTGAGTCTTCAAATCGGCTGGTGGCATCGCTCGGTCGCAACGAATTTTTTTTAGTGGGTTTATCTTGTGCTAGCTCTTTTTTGCTCAAGGAGTCGTGGTCAACAGGCTCCATGGATTCCAGAATTTTTAAATCTTCTTCTGGCATAAGATCTGTCCACTCAATCGTACGCGGTGCAATGCTTTTGTTGCTCAGCATATTTGGAGTGATATTTTCTTTTGCGTATGCAGGGTTGTACGGCATTATTAATGAAAATATGAGTGTTGATAAAGCAATGTATTTATTCACGATTTGTTATCCCACATTCTTAGAGTACAGACTTCATTATGGAACAAAGTAAAAACGCTTTACCAGCTATATTAATGAAGAATGTACAGTTTGGTTGGCAAGGTAAGAAAGTGCCATTGTTGAATATTTCTGACTTGCGTATTGAGCGAGGAGAACATATTTTTTTGTATGGCCCCTCAGGGTCTGGTAAAACAAGTTTATTAAATATTTTGGCGGGCATTAATATTCCACAGCGTGGCAGTGTAGATATTCTCGGCGAATCATTGATAGATTTATCTCAGCGGCAGCGAGATAAATTTCGTGCTAAGCATATGGGGATTGTTTTTCAACAATTTAATCTTATTACCTATCTTAGCGTGTTGGATAATTTGTTGCTGCGAGCGGAATTCGCAATTCAAGATAAAACTGAGGCTAAACAAAAAGCGGTAGAATTATTAACAGCATTGGGGTTGAGCGAATTACTACATAAAAGAGCACAAGACCTCAGTGTAGGTCAGCAACAACGTGTCGCGGTAGCGCGAGCTCTTATAAACTCGCCCGACATTATCATTGCGGATGAGCCCACCTCCGCGTTGGATAGTGATAATCGTGATGCTTTCATCGAATTACTGTTTGCCAATGCACTGGCAGTGAATGCAACGATTGTGTTTGTTAGTCATGACAAAACCTTAAGCCATTTTTTTTCGCGGTCTCTCGATATTAGAGCCTTGTCATCTGAGGATGTTGAGGTGGCTTCGCCATGTTAATAAAATTGGCGCGTTTAAGTTTATGGAACAGGCGCTCAACAGTTTTGCTAACACTTATATCACTGAGTATTAGTATTGCGTTAGTCCTAGGGATTGATCATTTACGTAATCAAGCGAAAGAAAGTTTTAGTAAAACATTATCGGGTACAGATCTAATCGTTGGCGCGCGCTCAGGCACCATTAATTTATTACTCTATTCTGTGTTCCGTATTGGCAATGCGACGAATAATATTACCTGGCAAAGTTATCAGGAGTTGGCAAACCATTCGGCAGTCGATTGGGTCATACCTATTTCGCTAGGTGATTCCCACCACGGTTATCGCGTGCTTGGCACTAATGAAGTGTATTTTGCGCATTATCAATATGGACAGAAACAAAATATTGTATTCGCAGGAGGAAAAATATTTGAGGGTGTTTACGACGCCGTTTTAGGTGCAGAGGTCGCGCAAAAGTTAGGTTATAAATTGGGGGATAAAATTATTGTTGCGCATGGCAGCAGTGACGTTACCTTATCAAAACATGATGACAAACCCTTTGTTGTCAGCGGAATTTTACAGGCCACAGGCACTCCTGTTGATCGAACGGTGCACATCAGTTTAGCGGCCATCGAAGCGATACATTTGGATTGGCAAGGTGGCACGCAAACCAAACACAAAATTACTGCCGATGAAGCTATTAAACATGATTTAACACCCACTGCCATTACCGCTATGTTAGTAGGCCTTAAATCGCGCAGCACAACTTTTTCTGTACAGCGACAAATCAATGAATACTCCGACGAACCATTGCAAGCGATTCTACCCGGTGTTGCTTTAGCTGAGTTATGGCAAATGCTGGCGATGGTTGAAAATTTATTGGTCGTTATTTCAGTACTGGTATTAATCGCAGCGCTTATGGGTATGACTACCAGCTTGCTCGCCGCCATGAATGAACGCCAACGCGAAATTGCTATTTTGCGTTCACTCGGTGCCAGCGCTCGCTATCTATTTATATTGGTTGAGTTGGAGGTGTTACTGATTGTTTGCTGCGCATTGATTATTGGCGCGGGGGTTTTATTGCTGTCATTGTTGGCTTCGCACAATTATTTAGCGCAGAAGTTTGGGCTATTTATGTCTATCAATCCCATCCAATCCTATACACCTTGGGCCGCTGGCGTGGTTATTTTATTGGCGCTATTACTTGGCGCATTGCCCGCTTTTGTGGCTTATCGTCGCGCTTTAAGTAACGGCCTTACTCAAACGACTTAAGGTAAATATTAATGATGTCAGTCAATCCAATTAGCTTCACTCAACACAATCATGCGCCTTGCATAAATGATGCAATGGAGACCGCTCGTGATATTTGTTTGCAAAGAGGGGTAAGGCTAACGGACTCCCGAGCGCAGGTATTGGCGCTGATCTGGCAAAGCCACCGCCCCATTGGTGCCTATACAATTTTAGAATTGATTTCTACCGCGTCAGCGAAACGAGTTGCTCCACCCACAGTTTATCGAGCCTTAGATTTTTTACTTGAACAAGGTTTTATTCATCAAATTAAAAGTCTGAACGCTTTTCTAGGATGCCCGTCTCCAGCTGATCCTCATCACCATCAAAGCTACTTTTTAATTTGTAAACACTGCGGTAATGCAATGGAATTTTACGATGAACAGATCTCGCAAAAAATACGTAAGCAGGCAAGTAAAGTCGGGTTTACCGTTAAGGCTGAGTCGCTGGAAATTAGTGGAGTATGCTCCGCTTGTGATTAGCCTTTATACTTCTGTTTGTTCTGCCATTTCTAATGCATCATCTACTTCAATACCCAAATAGCGAACTGTGCTTTCGATTTTGGTGTGGCCGAGCAATAGCTGAATTGCCCGAATATTTTTCGTGCGGCGATAGATCAAAGTGACTTTGGTTCTGCGCATAGAGTGTGTGCCGTAGTTGGCAGGATCAAGACCTATTTCAGTAACCCAATGCCGAACTATGCGTGCGTATTGCCGGGTGGTGATGTGCGGTGAGTTATGGATACGGCTAGGAAAGATGAAATCTGATAGCGTAATGCCTGCCAGCTTTATCCAATCACTTAGTGAGGTGCGTGTTTGCTCGCTGATTTCAAACTGAACCGGACGATGTGTTTTTTGTTGCATGACCAGCGCTCGCGCTGAAATGCTGCCACCGTGTGAGATATCGGTGACGCGCAGTTTGACGAGATCACAGCCTCGCAATTTGCTGTCTATCGCGAGATTAAAAAGCGCAAGCTCTCGTATGCGCTTTGCTAGCTGCAATCTGACTCGAATCGCCCAAATATCTTTAACTTTAAGCGGGAGCTTTTGACCGATTAACTTGCCTTTATTTCAGGGTTCGGCGTGTGAGAGTGATGTGGTAGTGCTCATTTTCAGATCCTCGTGGGGTGACCTGTATAGCGTGCGCTTACTTGGTGTGGGAAGATACAAAAATCATGTAAATCGACAGTCTGCTTTGGAATGAAAGACGGGATTGATAGCGTTTTTCTGACCGTCCGGTATTGGCCGTTGTTGTTGCTTAAAAATATTTTTAAATAAATTTGCATTAGTCGGCTCGATTTTAAATTTGAGCTTTTTTAAAACTACCCCGCAGATAATCGTAAAGTCTCCAAAGAAAAAGCCATTGGCAGAGTCGATGGTGTGGTTGCAGGCATTATGGCAATAGGTTCAGTGGCCAAGCTTGAAATGAAACCTGAACCAAAATACCAAGTATTTTTTTTGTGAAGAAATTCTGTTGCTCGAACACCAATTCGTAGAAAAATATTGTTAGACTGCTCTCGATCTGATGCAAGCGTGATTTTAATATCAAGATGATTCAATTTTGTGGCGTCTATTTTCACATTTCACTCAACGAGAGAAAATATAAATGAGCAATCCGGTACGCGCTTCAGATACACCCTATGCAGTCGAAGTTGAAACAGGAAAAAGCTATTTTTGGTGCGCATGTGGAAAAAGTATTAAACAACCATTTTGCGATGGCACTCATAGTGGTACAGAATTTAAACCTATAAAATTTGAGGCAACAGAATCAAAGAAAGTTTTTTTCTGCGGATGTAAATTGTCAGGAAAAAAGCCGCTGTGTGATGGTAGTCATAAAAATACATAGGGTGGTCGATTTCGCCCTAAATGGAAAGTCATTCGCAAGGTTTAAAATGTTTGCGTAAATTTTATAGCTTTCACAATACATAGGAGAAAAACAATGAAGTTAGAGTATCAAAATGGAGTAAGAGTAAGTTTGCTCGTACACGAACAAAGTCCATTTGAAAGAATGCTAGATCGTTACACCGCGATGGCAAACAAACATTATGCTAAAACGAAAAATACCAATCTCAATAAAGAAGAGCGAGCGGCAGAGCTAAAATCTTCACTAGAATTTTTAGCGCATGAACGTAGGCACTTGAATACAATTGCAGGAATTCAGGCCGAGTTAGATGCTTATCGACAAGCAGGAAATAAAGTTAAGCAAGGGACTAAACGTGAGCGAAGTGCTTCGCTTACGTATTTGGAAGCAGAAAATCATCATCCAACGGAAGTGCTCGAAAAATATATGCGGGCTGAAGGTGTGCCCAAGCCGAGTTCAAAACATACTGCGCATCATATAGTGCCTGGGCAAGGTAAACTTCCTGTCATAACGAACCGGACAAGAGTCCATCTACACATGCATGGCATTAGAATTAATGATCCTGCTAATGGTGTGTACCTTGTTCACAAAGATGAAGATACGCCACATTGGTCAATGCCAAAATCCACAGGGCACCTTACATACCATACGCATGACTATGAGCGTTGGCTTTCACAAAAAATTGGTGCGCTCAATCATGTTGATGTTATTAAAACACAGCTACAAATTATTGGGCGATTGCTGCAACGTAATGAACCTAAAAATGTAATACCAAAAATACTAAATCGCTAGGGATAAAAAATGAAACAATTCTATGCAATTAGAAATGATGGGGTCAAGTTTAAAACGCTTGACCTTAAGATATTAGACGTTAATAGAAATTCACCTGACGATCTAGAGTTAGAAGATGTCATTGAGTTTAGTAAACGAAATACAAAAATGAGCGCATGGTGGAAAGCGCCAGAAACTGATTTTATCAGCATCAATGGAGACGAATCAGACGCAATACCGGATATTAGTATGTGGGTTGATGCTGCCTTGGTGCTCTCACCCAAGGCATATCGCTTGCTAAGTGATTTGTTAAAGCCATTTGGTGAGTTTCTTCCTGTTCACGTTCAGAAAGAAACCTATTATTTATTTAATTGCTTGACGACTGGCGAAGAAGACAGCGATAAATGTAAATTTGAAAAACACAAAGGCATTACCCTCGGGCTTGAACGATTAACGTTTAAAGAAAGTGTTCAAGATTTAGTGGTTTTTAAATCGCCCTTACAAAATTGCTTAACGGTGTTTTGTGGAGATAGATTTAAAGGTGCAACCGAATCGTTTGAGTTGTCGGGAATTAAATTTGATACAAATTTAATTGAGAAATTTTAATAAAAATTAAAAAGTGTATTAATTGGGGTTTGAAGCCCAATGGAACGAAAACGTACGCTAAGGTCCATGACGGTGGAAGAACCCTCGAAAATGACGATTCCGAGTTTTATGACTAACTGAAATTTATGGTTTTTACTGAGCCAGCACCGGTGAAACCATAAGTTTCTGGTCAAATGCTCCAGATCAAAATCTATTTCTGAAGCCTTCTGCAATTTTTTCAAGCTCGTCCATTAAACCTGTATCTCTGTCCGTTCCCGCTATTTCATTAGGCTTGTTGTGATCCCAATGTTTAATGATCGCAATAAGAAGAAAGGTATTTCTGTCAAAAAATCCAGGGCAATACACCAGAACGTAACCGCTTGTTCTTTTGAACTGCACCAGTTTGAGTGAAAACCCATTCTTTTTGAAATGTAAATGCTGTAACTCAAGGTAGGAGCGATTATGTGTAAAACTATAGGGAACATCTCGGCCAAAGGTGACGGGAAGACCTTTTCCTTCTTTGTACGCTTTGAAGTCATCAACCAAGGCTTTGGTTTTTTGTTCACCGAGATTTTCTTTCAAATCTCGGTGTGTAAATAGTTTTACCACAGTTAAGTCCCTTTCTTTTTGGTCAATGATTTAACCATTTTGTCCGCGATTTTTTTCAACTCGCATTCGCCAAGATGAAAGTGTCCAATAGCTGAAGACATAACGTCATGCCCTTCGAATTCACAGATTAGCAGTGGCTTGTCCTGCTCCTTTTTCGGAGGAATTTGTACATTTTTCATGGCCACTCTTCGTAGTCTCCTGAGGTACCGTTCTTGATATTTCTAGCCATGTTGCTGGCCACCTTATCCATGTCTAAACCTTCACCCGTAAATTTGGCGGGAATGTTTTTTAATTCCGTTGTTCCTCGCTGAGCATATTCACAAAAAGCTGTCATCTCTTCAAAAAGCGCAGCAGGCACAGCATAGAACTGAATTTTGTTGTTGGATGAAACGGCAATAGCATCCCCTTGGGCTTCAGTAATCGCCGCATTGGGGTTGGATTTAAATTTACTGATGGGTGTGGTAAATCCACACAGGACTTTTTGTAGCATGTTTGCCTCCGCTAACAATAGATGACAGAGCTAAATATAGCAGCAAGTATAGCTCTATATTTTGGACGATGCTAGAATTTTGTAGGCTGTTCGTTAACGTTAAACAAAACTCCATTGTTGTCCACGAGTGCTTTTAATTTACGCTGCTGCTATTTGCGGATGCTTTGTTAACGATGTACTTTGGTGTTGTGAGAGGTAATCAAGAAGGGCTTCTTGCCGTTGAATTTTTTGCGTGTAGAACAGCACAAAATGCGTAGTGTTGGCGGCTTTGCTGGCAACAAGGACACGACCTTTAAGCCAGGTGATGTTGCGTTTTAATTGACGAATTGCGTCCTTAATTTCCATACGGGTGTTACCTAAATAAATGGCCATGTTTTTGCTCCGTGAAATGAATTCCTTTGTTGAAGGACTCAGAATACGGCAGCGGTGACATGAACGCTATTGGTCAATGGCTGAATGTTGTGTGCGAGATCTCGTACAAGGAGTGGCGCATAAACTCCCGCCATTTGTATTCACAGACATATGTCCTATAATGATACTTATACGACGTATGGTGTTTTTAAGAGAGCGCCATAACGGCTTTTTCGCACCATATTTTCATCACGCGCGAGACCCCTATGACGGACGATCTTAGCCCAAAGCGGCTGTTCGCAAAAAACTCAAGATTTGATGCAATCGCAAAAAGCAGACGTTCAGTTTGCTTAACTCTCTCTGTTCCTTTAGCTAGGTTACCCATGACTGAATTTTCTACCTTACTACTGCAAGGAAATGCTTGGTTATTTATTCCCAGTGCAATTTTACTCGGAGCACTTCACGGCCTTGAGCCAGGCCATTCCAAAACCATGATGGCTGCATTCATCATTGCGGTTCGCGGCACTATTGGGCAGGCAGTTTTACTTGGCTTTGCCGCAACACTTTCGCACACAGCAGTTGTGTGGCTGATTGCGTTAGGTGGTATGTACTTTGGCCAACGCTGGAGCGCCGAAACTAGCGAACCCTATTTGCAAGTTGCATCAGCCGTCATGATTATGGGTGTTGGTTTTTGGATGATTTGGAAAACATGGCAGCAACAGCAATTTGCAAATCACGACCACGACCATGACCATGACCACGATCATCACCACGATGACACCAAGCATATTGATACCGGCCATGGTGTAGTTCGCCTCGACGGCTTGAATATTTCTGCTCCGAGCTATCAAGATCCACATGAACTTGCTCACGCCAATGATATTCGCCATCGGTTTGCCAATCGTGAAGTGACAACCGAACAAATTGTAGTTTTTGGATTAACTGGCGGCCTAATTCCCTGCCCTGCATCAATCACTGTTCTGTTGTTAT
>JAYWHF010000217.1:0-4216 GCA_043777855.1 Gammaproteobacteria bacterium
CTAGCTATTTCAGGCACAATTCGCGCCTATTTTAGGCCCTATCGACCGGCCCGCGTTTTTATCCCCTTTTTTAGTAGAAGCACCGAGGAAAATGCCGCATGGCAAAAGAAGATAACATTGAATTTGAGGGAGAAGTCGTCGACACCCTGCCGAATACTACGTTTCGCGTCAAACTGGAAAATGGTCATGTAGTGATTGCTCATATCTCTGGCAAAATGCGTAAAAATTACATTCGCATTTTGACGGGCGATAAAGTAAAAGTTGAAATGACGCCCTATGACTTGAGTAAAGGCCGAATCACCTACCGAGCTCGCTAGTTTCTCTGAATCCAGCCCATAAAAAAACCGCCTACTGGGCGGTTTTTTTATGGGCTGGAAATACAAATCAGGCAGGTTGCTGTGTCGACTGCTTCGCCTTTATCTCAATGTCTAGCTCGTCGTTTAGTGCATCAACATCTACCTCAACGATACCACCACCGTGAGAAAGCGCACCGAATAGAATTTCTTCGGCAAGCGGTTTTTTGAGTTTCTCTTGAATAAGCCGAGCCATGGGACGAGCGCCCATTTTTACATCGTAGCCGTGGATCGCCAGCCACTCTCGGGCATCATCAGTGATCTCAAGCGTCACATGCTTACTATCCAGTTGAGTTTGCAATTCCATGAGGAATTTATCCACAACCGTTTTAATAACATCCAACGTAAGCGCTGCGAATTGCACAATCGAATCCAAACGGTTACGAAATTCTGGCGTAAACATTTTCTTAATTGCTTCCATTCCATCAGAAGTATGATCCTGATGGGCAAAACCGATAGACGCACGGCTCATGACATCAGCGCCAGCATTCGTCGTCATCACTAAAATAACATGACGGAAATCTGCTTTGCGGCCATTGTTATCGGTTAAGGTACCGTGATCCATAACCTGCAATAATAAATTAAAGACTTCTGGGTGCGCCTTCTCAATTTCATCCAACAACAACACGCAGTGTGGTTGCTTGGTAATGGCATCAGTCAATAAACCACCTTGATCGAAGCCCACGTATCCAGGCGGCGCACCAATGAGGCGCGACACGGTATGACGCTCCATATATTCGGACATATCAAAACGAATTAAATCCATACCCATACATTTAGCTAACTGACGGCACACCTCCGTTTTACCAACACCCGTTGGACCGGAGAACAGAAATGACCCGATAGGTTTCTCGCTAGAATTCAAACCAGCACGCGACAGCTTGATTGCAGTTGCTAAGGTATCAATCGCCTCATTCTGACCAAACACAGTCATTTTCAAATTCTGATCTAATTTGCGCAACTGCTCTTTATCTGTAGAAGAGACGCTTTTTGGCGGGATACGAGCGATTTTCGCCACAACATTTTCTACATCAGAAACACCGATGGTTTTTTTACGTTTACTGGGCGCTTGCAATTGTTGATAAGCGCCCGCCTCATCGATCACGTCAATCGCTTTATCCGGTAAAAAGCGATCATTAATGTATCTGTCGGCCAACTCGGCAGCCGCCCGCAAGGCACCATCTGTGTAACGTAAGTTATGATGCTTCTCAAACCGACTTTTTAACCCCTTAAGAATTTGATAAGTCTCTTCCACGCTAGGCTCATCGACATCAACTTTTTGGAAGCGGCGTGATAATGCCCGATCTTTATCAAAAATACCGCGATACTCTTGATAAGTGGTAGAACCCATGCAACGGATTTCACCAGATGACAGTAACGGCTTCAACAAATTCGACGCATCCATGACGCCACCAGAAGCAGCGCCAGCGCCAATAATGGTATGAATTTCATCAACAAACAAAATTGAATTTTTTTGCTTCTTTAATTCATGCAGCAAGCCTTTGAAACGCTTTTCAAAGTCCCCGCGATATTTGGTTCCCGCTAAAAGCGCGCCCAAGTCCAGCGAATAGACAACACTACCCACCAATATTTCGGGTACATCGCCATCAACAATTCGTTTTGCCAAACCTTCAGCAATTGCCGTTTTACCGACGCCTGATTCTCCTACCAATAGAGGATTATTTTTACGGCGACGCGATAAAATTTGACACACACGCTCAACTTCTTCGTCACGGCCTACCAAGGGATCTATGCGCCCCTGAAGTGCCAACTCATTTAAATTACTTGCATAATTTTCCAACGGGTTAGTCGATGCTGACTCTCCCGACGCCGAATCTTCATCATGATTTTCTTGGGCGTGATGATCATGGGTGTGATCGGAATGACCAGACACTTTGTGGATACCGTGAGTAATGTAATTAACGATATCGATGCGCGCGATACTTTGTTGTTTGAGGTAATAAACAGCTTGGCTTTCTTGCTCGCTAAAAATGGCAACCAATACATTAGCGCCGGTGACCTCTTGCTTACCAGAAGACTGTACATGAAATACCGCACGTTGCAGCACACGCTGAAATCCAAGTGTTGGTTGCGTTTCACGATCAGAATCATTTTCAGGAATAAGTGGGGTAGTAGAGTCAACAAACTCAATTAATTCTTTTCGCAGACTAGGTAAATCTGCGCCGCAAGAACGCAACACAGTGGCCGCCGAATCGTTGTCGATAAGTGCAAGCAGTAAATGCTCCACCGTCATAAACTCGTGCCGCTTGGAGCGCGCACCTTTGAAGGCGAGATTCAAAGTTACTTCTAGATCTTTACTTAACATCGCGCTTACCCTCTTAACCTAAAAAACACGCTGATAAAACACTTGAGCTGATCACTCGTCGTCACCAACAGCCTCTATGTTAGACAACAAAGGATGTTGATGTTCCTTTGCATATTGATTCACTTGTGCGGATTTAGTTTCCGCAATATCACGAGTATAGATACCACAAACTGCTTTTCCATGAACATGTACGGTCAACATCACATGAGTTGCTTTTTCACGGTTCATCGAAAAAAATATTTCCAAAATTTCGACAACAAAATCCATAGGTGTGTAGTCATCATTCAGTAACATCACTTTGTACATTGACGGACGCTTGAGTTTTGGTTTTGCTTCTAGTACTGCAAGATTACCATCATGATTCTCGGTATAAGAATCGCCGTCTTGTTGTAAGGTTAGTTGAAGGTTTGGTAGATTGCTCATAGAGATTCAACAGAAATATTAAATGATTGGATAAAGCGAAATATTGTAACTCATCGGCATAACACCACCCTAATTTGCCGGAAACTTGACGCCAATCTCAATGTCAATTAAAAAACACTTGCGCTGACCAAAAATTCGGCGCTTTGCTGGTAATTTTCGCCAATTAGCCGCACAATAATACCGCAAGCCTATCAACGCCCAAAATGCTATCTTGGGAAAATAATAACGATGGCCACCTGTTTCTATATGGGGCCAAGGCGCAGGACTTCAACATGCCCACAGGTACCGTTAAGTGGTTTAATAATGCTAAAGGCTATGGCTTTATTCTATCTGAAGATGGTAGCGAAGATCTTTTTGCTCACTACTCAACTATCAGCATGGGAGGTTACAAAACCCTGAAGGCAGGACAACAAGTCACTTTTGACATTATTAAAGGTGAAAAAGGCCTTCACGCCGTCAATATCAGTACACCCTCCAACACTACTGTTGATACGGAAACCAAAACGCTTGAGATCAGCTGAGGATGACGTAGATGTAAGAGCTGCATTTGCTTAGCAACGGCAGCTTTTTGCGCTAACTAACATGAAAACAGCATCCTTGCTGCGCGCCAAAAGAGGTTCTAGATAAGCGATGCCAAGGCATTGTTAAAAGTAATACTCGGGCGCAGCGCGTGGGCTGCTAGTTCGCGATTTGGGTGGTAGTAGCCCCCCAAATCCACCGGCTTACCAGAAGCCGCTTTCAACTCTCCCACAATTTTGGCTTCGTTTTCGGCTAACGTTTTGGCCAGAGGTGCGAAAATGGCTTTTAGCTCCGTTTCAGAACTTTGTTCCGCCAACGCTTGCGCCCAGTAGAGTGCCAGATAGAAATGACTGCCGCGATTATCTAATTCCCCCGCCGCGCGACCCGGCGACTTATCGTTATCCAAAAATTTGCCATTGGCTTGATCCAACGTCGCCGCGTATACCTTCGCCTTTGCGTTGTTTGTAGTAGCGCCCAAGTGATCAAGAGATTCTGCAAGCGCTAGGAACTCGCCCAAAGAATCCCAACGCAGGTGGCCCTCTTCCAAAAACTGCTGCACGTGTTTAGGCGCGGAACCACCCGCGCCAGTTTCAAA
>JAYWHF010000218.1:0-4212 GCA_043777855.1 Gammaproteobacteria bacterium
GGCAATGGTGGCGGTGTTATCGGCAGAATACGAACGCCCGAAATCTCCGCCAAACTTTTTTGTATCTCCGGCATGATGTCAAATACGCTGCGGTCACGCTCATCCCAAGGTTTTGTCACCATACCGCCGAATCCACCGGTGGGATAGGTAATCTGAAACGTGAAATCAGTTTCCGGTACAGCCATAAAAGCTCTGTTTACTATCTTGCTGTAATGTGAGGACTGGTCAATGGTGGCATTCGCAGGCGCATCTACAATGCCAAAAATAACACCTTGATCTTCGATAGGCGCGAGCTCTTGTTTTGAAAACATATACAGCGGAATGCACAACAATGCGATGCCAATCCAAAAAACATAAACAGCGCCGCGATTTTGCAAAGTAACATCTAATTTTCTACTGTAGTAATCTTGAAAGCGTAAAAAAATACCGGCCAAAGGAGCATTCATTTCGCGATGCGGTTTCAACATACGCGAGGCCAGCATAGGCGACAATGTCACAGCCACTATGGCTGAAATTGTTATGGCGCCTGCTAAGGTAATAGCGAACTCACGAAACAGAGTTCCCGTTAAGCCGCCTTGTAAACCTATAGGCACATAAACTGAAATGAGTGTGACCGTCATGGCCAAAATGGGGCCAGCCAATTCTCGCGCAGCAACGATTGACGCGTTAAACGGCGAGAGGCCTTCCTGTATGTGCCGCTCAATATTTTCTACCATAACAATCGCATCATCCACCACTAGACCGACGCAAAGTACAATCGACAGGAGCGTGAGCAAGTTCAGCGAAAAGCCACACAATTGCATAATAAAAAACGCACCAACCAGCGATAGCGGAATCGCCAATACCGGAATAATGACCGAGCGACTCCAACCCAGAAACAGAAAAATAACGATGACTATAATCAACAGCGTTTCACTCAGGGTTTTAACGACCTCCTTAATCGCTGAGTCGATATACTTGGTGGCATCATAGGCGACACCACCTTTTAAACCTGAGGGTAAATCCGCTTTTATTTTTTCCATCTCGGCAGTGACATTGCGGATTACTTCTAACGAGTTGGCGTTGGAGGCAACCCAAACGCCCATAAATACTGCCGTGTCTCCGGAGTAGTTAACTTCGGTGTTGTAATCATCAGCACCGAGCACCACATCGGCGATATCTTCAAGACGAACAGTTCCTTCAGCGTTATGACGAACCACCAACCGCTTAAATTCATCCACGGTTTTTAAGTCGGTATCAGCACGTAAATTAACTTGCGTGTAACTACCGCGTGTTTGACCAATAGCAGCCTGAACATTATTGGTAGCCAGTGCTTGACGCACCTCTTGGGGCGATATGTTCAGTGCCGCCAAATTTTCTGACTTCAACCAAATGCGCATGGCAAAAGTACGGCCACCCAATACTTCCGCTTTTTGGACGCCGGCAATAGCCGTCAATCGCGGTTGTACCGAGCGTGTTAAAAAATCGGTGATTTGATTTTGCTCAAGAATTTTTGAATTAAAGGTCAAGTAAGCGGCCGCAAATTGGCTATCAGCAGATTCAACGGTGATCGACGGAATTTCAGATTCGGGGGGCAAACTACTGCGCACCTGATTAACTTTTGCTGTAATTTCAGTCATAGCTTTCAATGGATCATAGTTCAAACGCAAATGTGCTTTCACGCTCGACATGGTCATTGCACTGCTGGATTCGATATAGTCAATGCCATCCGCGGACGCAATGGCGCGTTCAATCGGCGTCGTAATAAAACCTCGAATGAGTTCCGCACTCGCGCCCACATAAACTGTATTGATAGTAATAACCGCAATATCACTGCGCGGGTATTGGCGCACGGACAGTGAGCTAACAGCCTGAATTCCCGCAATTAAAATGAGTAAGCTAACAACCAGAGAAAGCACAGGCCGCTTGATAAATATATCGGTGAATTTCATAAAATTAACTCAATGACTTTAAGTGAACGATAATTAGAGCGCCGCTGTTCTCATGCAGGGGAGAACTAGGGCAACATACAATTAACTATCAGCAGGCTTAGGCTCTGTTTTAAATTCTGGGCTCGGCGTTTTGCTAACAACAACTGACTGACCATTAAATAACTTAAATGCGCCGGCACTCACCACTATGTCGCCTGCCTTAATGCCATCCAAAATTTCGATAAAATCACCGCGCGCTTTACCTAAACGTACAAATTGTTGCCGAGCCTTTAGCGCGCCAGACGCTTTGTCTTTTTCAACAACGAAAAGAGTGTCGCCAAATGGCGCAAAGATAATTGCCATGGTCGGCACTGCTAATACCTTCGAAGGATTTGACAAGGTGACTTCCGTCTTAACGGCCATCCCAGGAATGAGCTGACTACTGCTATTTTCTAAGGAGGACTGCACGGTTGCGTTGCGCGTAATCGCATTAATTTCTGCACCTATAGCGGTAATCTCACCTTTAACAAGAGCGTTCGAACCATCACCCAACTGAACGCTAACGGGAAGGCCTTTTGTCATTTGCGTCAACCACTGCTGCGCGACCGGAAAATTCACCCGCACACGATTTGTCGCTTGCAAAGATACGATCGGAGCACCCACTTGCAAATCCTGCCCCAAATCAACTTTGCGAATCCCTAGGCGCCCATCAAAGGGAGCTTTAACGACTTTTTTCTCTAGCGTCGCACGCAGATTATCCACATTACCTTTAGCCGATTGAAATTGTTGCAACGCCGTGTCTAACTCATTTTGCGATACTGTATTTTTCTTACGCAACTGCTCCATACGCTCATAGTTCGCTTGCGTTAAACGTAAACGTGCTGTTTCAGCATTAAGTTGTGCCATTTCATTGCTCGATTCTTGCAGCAAAATAACGGTACCGGCTTTCACACGCTCACCCGACTTAAACATTATTTTTTGTACTTTACCGGCAACCTCTGCTGAAACATCAATGCCTTCATCAGCTTCAATAGTTCCCATAGCAGAAAAAGTATTTGCCCAAGGCTGTTCTTCCGCTGTAAATACGCTGACCGATTCAGGCGGCATGACTTGTTTCTTGCCTGAGTCTATCATCACAAAAATTTGACTGCCTTTTATCGCTAATAACACGAGAAAAATTCCCAACAAACTGAGAACAGCAATGCCTATAGATTTATATTTACTCATGGTAGGAAACCACCTGAAGATAAAGAAATAAAGAAATAAAGATAGAATTTAGCTGGACGGGATTGTGCCACAGGGACGAACAGAATCAAAACTCACAAATGTCACGATATGTAACGCCTATCAAATACGCGGTTGCATCGAACATATGTACAAGACGTAGTCAGAAGACATTTTATTTGCCGAAATCTTTAGGTGTTCTTAAAATCCGTTTGATGATTTACTCTACCTTTCCACTTTTTTTTCAACGAGTGTGATATGTAGATGTTACAAGATTCACTCCTCGACACGCTGCACATCCACCGAGACAAATAACTGCGGTGAATGGCCTCCGCCAAATATGACACCTTTCAGTGGCGTTACGTCCGAGTAGTCCCTTCCCCACGCGGTTGTGATATGACGTTCGCCGGTGATTTGATTGTTTGTTGGATCAAACTCAAACCAACCTTCGCCGGGTGAGTAAACTGCAAACCATGCGTGAGTTGCGTCAGCACCCACCAATTTTTTTTCACCGACGGGAGGCAAGGTTTCCAAGTAGCCGCTAACATAGCGCGCAGGGAAGCCCAATGATCGCAAACAGCCTATCGCTAAATGCGCGAAATCCTGACAAACGCCTCGTTTGTGTTTAAACACATCTGCCAATGGCGTTGCTACATCAGAAAATTGAGGATCGTAGATAAAATCAGTAAAAATGCGCCGCGTTAAATCCATGACAGCCGATAAAAAAGGTCGATCATCCGAAAAAGATAATGCGGCATAATGAGCCAGCTCAGCATGCTGTTGCACCATAGGTGAATCCAGTAGGTATTCGCGCGCATTCAAGGTTTCAACATCATGACGATTCACCAATAGATACTTAACATACGTACACGGATTGCCAAAATCTAAACTACGATTGTCATTTCTGTCTTTAACCAGAATGGTAGTGGCAACACTTAACTCTAATTCAGTGTGATCTTGTTCAATCGAAAATTGTAAAAATAAATTACCAAAATAATCGATACGTGTGGTGCGCGTAGTCGCAACCGGTGTTAGATCAATCTCGGTAGATTCAATTTGCTGTCGGTCAGTTGCACGA
>JAYWHF010000219.1:0-4207 GCA_043777855.1 Gammaproteobacteria bacterium
TTGGATAGACCCGGCACAGATAAACCAACCTCAGGGGCACAGAAAGCGCAAGTTACTGGCGCTAAAACGAGAACCACGAAAACAGAGCAGAGCAAAAAAAATTCCGAGGCGAGCGATGACAGCAAAACTCAAAAAAATTCACGTGCGAAAGCGCCAACAGCAGAGCTATCTGCTGAGAAGCCGACAAAAAAGTCGTCATTTTTTAGCTCGGCGAAGGCAGCTGTTAAAAAAGCATTGGGTCGCCCTGACCAGAAGAATTAAACGCTGGCTCTACATAGAAACAACGGCAACACACAATGAAGCTCACCGCGGTGTTGCAGCACCAACAAATGAACACGCAGACTCACATCTAGAGCGCAACAGAACGCTTAAAGCGAGCGGCAGGTAATCATCATTGAAAAACGACATCGTATTTGGCTTGCACTCCGTTCAAGCTCTGTTAAAAAGCGCACCGCAACGCGTTGTAGAAATTTTTATGGTGCAAGGTCGCAATGACCAACGCCTAACAAAAATTGTTATGAGTGCGCAAGGCAATGAGATTCCTTATAAGATTGTCAACCGCAACAAATTAGACGAGCTAGTCGCCGATGAAAACCATCAAGGCGTGGTGGCAATTTGCACCCCAGGCGAAATCCACGATGAAGCTTTTTTGTTTAGTCTTGTTCAACGTGTCAAAGAGCCATTATTTTTATTGATTTTAGATGGCGTTACTGATCCACATAATCTCGGCGCTTGCATGCGCACCGCTGAAGCAGCCGGCGTCCATGCGGTTATTGCACCCAAGGATAAATCTGTTGGCCTCACCTCCATAGCTCGAAAAGTTGCTTGCGGCGCCGCCGAAATTGTACCGTTTATTCCGGTAACCAACCTCGCGCGTACACTGCAAAAGCTTCAAGCGGAAGGGATTTGGCTATTCGGCACCGCAGGCGACGCCGAAATATCCGTCTATCAAGCAACATTAACAGGCCCGATAGGAATACTTATGGGAGCAGAAGGCGACGGCTTACGCCGACTGACGCAAGAAACCTGCGACCATCTCATCAATATTCCAATGGCAGGTACCGTGAGCAGCTTGAATGTTTCTGTGGCAGCCGGCGTGGTGCTCTTCGAGGCCGTAAGACAGCGAAGCACAAAGTTAACGTAAGTGACTTATTCAATTTAAAGGGAATTGGCAGGTAAACTTAGTGCCTCACGTGAGAAATCAGCAGCTGCATTTCAATCAACATTTAAAAATCTTTGCATAAAAAAATCCGGCTTAGCGCCGGATTTTTTTAACTTCTAGTAAAATGCCGTAAATTACCAGTGATCAAAAATCACCGTAAAGCCGCTCGATGCGCTGACTACCTTGGTGTACAAAACAGCGTTTGATGCGGTAACCGACGTCCAGCCGGTGCCCGCATTGGTGATACCTTGTGTACCAGAGGTGATGTTGTAGGTAGTTGCTAAGCCACTCCAAGAACCAATTTGTAAAGTACCAAAGTCTTTAGTGTACTTGATGCAATCCCCAGCAACAGCGGCCAAACCAACGCCTTTTACAGCAGTTTTGTTGAAGTTTGTACTGCCACAAGTTCCGCTCGCCACGCTTGCACCCACTTGGCAGGTTTTAGCGGTGCCTTGTATTGGATCACCACCAAAAGCCGTGTTGTTGCAGCCGATTGCAGTGGTAACGGTTTTCTGAATCCACGATGAGCCAGCGCCGTATCTAACATATTTTGTGCCACTAAACGCACAAGTACCCTGCTCGTTGGCACAATGTGTCCAACCCGTGGCTGGAGGCGGAGTGGTAGTGCCACTTAGCGCAGGCCAGCCCTGAATAATACTCTTCGCTTTAGCACCTGACGCCGTCAACTGTGAAGCAACCCAGCCACCACTCGCGCTAGCGCCGCCTACAACCGCCGCAGAACCTTCATTCTTGTCGGAAATTTGCCAATTCGCGTTACTGAGCTTGTTGTTCTTCATAAAGGTTACCCATGCATCGGTTTCGCTGTTGGCAACTCCACCAGCTCCACTAGCGCTAACGGAACCCCATTCAGTAACAAATAGAGCAATGCCCGCATCTAATGCAGTCTGCGCTTTGGTGCGTAAATCTTGCCCATGAGTACCCGCATAAAAGTGCAAGGTGTACGCGATATTGGCGTAGCCGGTGATCGGGCTTGCTGATGCTACGTCCACATCTTGCGACCAGTTCGGTGTGCCCACTACAATCAAATTGTCTGGATCTATTGCGCGAATCTTGGCAATCACGTCCAGAGCGTAGGGCTTAATCGTTCCAGTCCAGGAAACATTTAAAGGCTCGTTATAAATTTCATAAATCACATTATTATTGCCACCGTAAGTGCGCGCCATGTCTTCAAAGAAAGCGATAGATTGCGTCTCGTACGACTCTGCTTTGTGTGAGTGGAAATCAATAATCACGTACATGTCGTTCGCAATAGCGGCATTCACAACGGTTTTAACACGGTTTACATTGTTTGCCGGTTCGAATAAATAACCGCCGGACGCAGGGCCAGCATCTGTGTCAATGCCTAAGGGGGCACGCACTAACTTTGCTTTAAAATCATTTTTTGTCCACGCGACCACTGGTGCGGTGTAAAATCTTGCGCTCTCCCAACCGGTATTACTCCAGCCCATACTCATTCCAGAAACGCTGCCGTGAACGCCGCCAAACAGCACCTTGTTACCACTGACAGTGATAGGTGCCACAGCGGCTTGAGCTGCGGCAAACGGTAACGCTAGCGCAAAAGATAACGCGATTTTTGTTAAAGGTTTGCGGTATTTTGCAGCCAAATTGACCAGAGAGCTGCACGCGTTTGATAAATTATTTTTCATAAAATTTACTCATTAAGTTAGTTAACCATTCTCAGATATTGTGAGCACCCAACAAAAAAGTGCGCGTAATATCCAAATAATTTTTCCTTCGGGTTTTCCTCATCCAAGAGTGATGTAATTTTTAAATAACATCTAAATTTCTCAAGCCATTAATCCTTAACTTGTTTTTAAATTCTAACCTAAGGCGAATAATGCGCCAGAAATATCGATGCAGTTCTCATATTATTTTTCCGGGTTATTGCGTAAAGGTATAACTGAAAGAGAGCGCTTATAGACTCCTGCGAGAATAAAAAAAATGTAGCTATTTTTTGGTTATGGTGAGGAGAATAGTGAGTGGTAAATTTGACAGTTGGCAAAAATAAGGCAGTACGAAAAATACAGTGGCAATAATTTGACAGCACTTATGCACCTCATAAAAAAAGGCAACTCATGGAGTTGCCTTTTTAAAAAAACCATCGAATCATATACCACTGCGCTGCATCACATACTGCCAACCTTTGACAGGGTTCTGATGTGTGGTGCAGCAACAGCACAGTTTCTACCACTTTCTTTTGCGCGATAGAGCGCAGCATCAGCATGTGATATGAGCATTTCAGGTGTTACATTGTGTACGGAATTACAACTTGAAACCCCTAAACTCACAGTAACAAGCACGGACGTATTCGCAAATTGTAAAACAATATTTTCGATGCACTTACGAATTTTTGTTGCCATTTCCATAGCACCGTCTAAATCCGTATTAGGGAGAAGAACAATAAATTCTTCTCCGCCATATCTGGCAATGTAATCGCCGGGACGCCCTAGCGCCGCTTTAGCAGCAGCGGCAACTTTTTCAAGGCACTCATCACCCGCTTGATGACCATAGTTATCGTTGAAACGTTTAAAGTAATCTATATCAAACAGCACGCAGGACATGTCATATTGCTCTCGTGCCGCTCTTACCCATTCGAGCTCAAGAATTTCAGTAAAGTGTCTGCGATTCGACACCTGCGTGAGCGGATCTAATCGTACAAGTTCCTCCAGCTTTCTATTGGCTTCTTCCAACGCCCGCTCAGCCGCTTTCCTGGCAGTGATATCTTCCATTACGCCCAACACACCAACGATGTTTCCGTCTTGATCTCTAATGGGCACCTTGCTCGCTTCCGTCCAACATTCTTCGCCGTTTTCTCCTTTAATTTGTTCAAGAAATCTTATCTTTTCTTGCCCTGAATGCATAACTTCGAAATCACTTGCACGACAAGCATTAGCTCCTATTTCGTTATCAATGCCCCACGGCATTTCATGGTCTGTTTTACCCACAAGGTCCGCAGGCTTTTCAAAACCAGCAATAGTGGCAAAGCGCTGATTGCACCCACGATAAACTAGGTCGATGTCCTTC
>JAYWHF010000220.1:0-4205 GCA_043777855.1 Gammaproteobacteria bacterium
TAAAAAGCACAACAATTCACTGTTCCCATAAATTTCTAAGGATATAAAATGAAAGTAGCTGTAATTAACTTGTCCGGCAACACCGGCAAAACCACCCTCTCCAAGCATCTGTTCGCACCACTTTTGAACGCTCGCCGTGTTCAGATCGAGGATGTGAACGTCGGCGACGGCGAACCAGACCTTGAGTTAGCCGCTGGAAAATTCAAACTTCTGGCCGCTGAATTAAACGTGGCCGACGACTCCGACAACTTTGTGATTGATATCGGCGCGTCTAACGCCAAGCTGATGATCGAGCATTTTGCGGACCTGAAAACAACAAGGTCAGCGGTAGATTTCTGGGTTATCCCAGTCGTTTCTGCCGCTAAGCAAAAAATGGACAGTCTCAATACTGCCAATACCTTGATCAAAATTGGCGTAGAACCCTCAAAAATCGTCATGGTTCTGAACAATGTAACTGACGTCGACTCTTTAGAGCACGATTTCGCTGCGATCATTGGAGTTCGTGAATTGGGAATTCATGTCGCGAATGAGGCTGTTTTGTCTTCCGACGTGTTCGAAATGCTCAAGGGCGAACCTGGTAATGTGTTTGATCTGATCAAAACTCCACCAGACTTCAAGGCTTTGCTCAAAGCTGCGCGCAAGGCCGACGACAAAGAAGCAATTAAAAATGTTGGCGTAAAGATGGTTATGCAAGACTTGGTCGAAGCAGCCGCAAAAAATCTCCGCGCTGTTTTTGAGTCAACACCTTTGGCGATGGGCAAAGTGTCCGCGTAACTGCTTATAGGCTAAAGGGAAATTTATGTGGCGCGTTGATGCAAATGAAATCAAGAGTAAAACAGTGCGCCCCGCACCAATGGGCACAGAGGTTCACAAGCTACCATGCCTTGTTTGCGCAACGTGCTGGTCTCGTGTGGTCAGAAAATATTTACATGCCTTAAATTAAAGGGAAACAAAGATGTTCAAGCACACGGGCGAAAGTCAAATGAACCATTTAAATAATCTGGTTCTACAGATTGCCAAGCGCAAAGACGATTATTTTGGCGTGCTGAGCAAAGGCGAGCAGTGCTACGTCGCCCTAGCCAGCAACCGAGTCGATCTACTCGAATTAATTGGCTACACAATCCCAGAAGCATTGGCCAGACTGGGTGACGATTGGACAGCGTCACTAATTTACAGCTGGCAGTATGCTGGCAACCCTGCAAAATATGAATCAACTTTAGCGGGTTAAAAATATGAATGCAGACCTGCAAATTCGCGGCGATGACTTCCGAAAGGCTTGGCCAAACGCTCTGGCTATTGCTCTGCGCGAAGCTGCCCAGCTATCTGAGCAGCTGCAAGAGACAAAAGACAGTGTCGTGGAGTTAGCTAAAAAGACTCCATTGATGCTACAGGCAGCGGACGATCGCCTGGCCGCGTCAACCAACTTGATGATCCAAAAAATCGATGAGGCTTCTCAAAAATTCAGGCTGGAAATCGGTTTAGAGCACGAAAGCTTGGTCAAAACACATGCGCAGATCCTTGAATTGATAGCAACTCAGCTAAATCAGCTGGAGGTTGCAAAAAAAGATGCCGACTTGCAGCTCGCAAGCGTGCGAAAAGAACGGGCGGAATTTAGGGAAGAGAAGAAAAAATACAAGAAAAGTGGCTTTTTGTCTAGAATATTCTAAAAAGTATTTGACATTTAAAAAGCACTGTATATACTTTAAACATCTACCAACAAAAAGGAATTTCAACATGGTCAACTCAATTTATTCACTTTATTTAATCATCGCGTCAACCTTCTTGATTGGAGCTGCCAGCACTTACGTCCAAACAAATTTGGACGCACAGCGTTTTATGCTCGCCGAAGAATGCGCCCAGAAAAACTTCCATCTTGCTAGGTCTCAAAAAGAAGCATTGATCGCAGCCTGCAAAGAGAAAAAAATTGCAGCCTTAGAAGATCAATACTCATCAATTGGCTGGTTGGTCAAATGATTTTTTTGGCTATAAATTACATTTAAAAAGCACTATATATGTTTAAAAACTTGATCCTTTTCATTTTCTTGATGGCCGCATTTATGTCCATCTCCACTGCTGCCTCTGCCGACCACTCAAACATAGTGCCATTGACATGTACTCAAACAAGCTCATCTCCGCATAAAAACGAAAACGCTGATTCAGAACCTAGGCTTGTGGATTCAATTTGCAATGACTGCACACCCAAACCCGAACCCGTAGATGAGGTGACACGACTTCCGTTGCGTTGATGCAGTCAAGCGGTCAGGTTTCTCCCCAAAAGTGATTCTTTTGGTCATAAATTACATTTAAAAAGCACTAAAATATGTTTACAAAATTAATCCATATTATTTTCTTGTCCTTGGTAGCAATCTCTATCTCCGAAAATGCAAATGCGGAGGAAAACCAAGTCGAATGGCGAGTGCTTGGCCCGTCCTTTTCACATCATTCAAATGCTAAGCACGCGCCAATTGTTAAGGCGGGTAAATATGATTTACGCTTCGATGAGAGTGGTTGGATTTACTTCGACGAGATCGAGGCGCCAATTCGACGTTGGAGTCAATCTAACCCAAGCGTTGGAATTGAAAAGTCTTGGCAGAGTGATGCCGATCCAAAAACGAGAGACAGAATTTTTGCAAGCGTTCTAAGAGACAGCCATGGTAAAAATGGTGCTATGGCTGGAGCGGGAAGGGCATGGCAAATCCTTCAAGTTGAGTCTGTGAGGGTTGAAGCAGGCTTAACGGCTGGACTTTGGTACAGAACAATTGTTAAAAATAAGTGGAATCATTCTGATCTCTCGCAGTTCAAATATCGTCTCGTTCCATTCATTTTGCCGGTGCTATCAATCAATGAACAAACAACAGGAATTGGCGTAAATATCAGCGTCGCGCCAAAGTTTATTGGCAAAAATTTTTCCATCCCAACCACAACCGTAATGATTCAAACATCATTTCTATTTTAAAAAAGTGAGTTATCCAAAATGAATAAAGACGAAAAAATATCGCAACAGTGGGAGATGCTGGCCAGCCCAGGGCACGTATTGCTCGCCCGAGTAAATTCCTACAGACTGAAAACAAAGCTTCCACTCTTGCTCGCAGCAGGTGCGGTCCTACTGGTGTACTTTGCCTTTTTGGCAACACCATACATTGCCAATTCAGCTGGCAGTGTCACTGGCTGGATTGTCGGGAAGACCTCATCCATCATTTCATCAAAACCGATTGAAATGACACCTGCGCCTCTGGTGAAGCCCTTTGGACCAATCCTAAAAAATGTCAATTTTGATGGAAAAACCATCCCCCGACTTGCCGAAGACGTTGCGCCTGAAATGCAGGCTCAAGTAATTGGCATGCAAGCTGGCAAAAAAATGGAGGATTGCAATTTTGCGACAAAGATCACTGACGATTGGTTTGACGGAATTGATGTCGCCCCAAAGTGTCGTTACTCAAAGGATCTGACCAGACTCTGGGTTTGGGCGTTTGTGAATAACAACGGTCGGTATCAACCATGGGCCGGATTGGTAATAAAAATGGATGGGAAAGTCGCATTTGTTAATGTTGAAGCGCGTGGGCTCGCAAAGATCCAGGATGTCAAATCAGTAAATCCCGAACACATTCCACGAACCATCGCGCAAGATTTTCCTGAGTTACAAATTGAAGGTCAAAAATGAAAAAACAGAATCCATCACTTGAAAATGCCTGGGGAGAAGGCGGGTCATTTTTTGGCTTGATTTTCCGGCCGTTCATCTTCATTTTGAAGGTTGTCAGCATGACGATCTTCCCTCTGATAGCAGGCATTTTTAAGACAATTGTCTTCGTGCTTTACTTGCCACTTGAGTTGATCCTCAAGGCGACGCCATTGGGACTGTTGCTGAGCCGTCTGACGCACGAAAAAGACACGCTTGGCCAACTAGAGCGCGAGTCTCAAAAGCTCGCTGAAAATCCTGATCTGAGCGAGGGCGAAGCATTGTTAATTCAGGATCAGCGTCTTAAATATGCTGAGCTGGTCGCCCCAAAGGATAAGTATCCAAGCCTGTATAAAACCGTCCCAGAAGACCTCGTTCGATCCGTTGTTGCGGACGGCCGTATGGTGACGGGAGAAGCGCCAGCAACAGCGCTGGCAGGGCTCAAATTGACTCCTGAATTTGTTACTAAAGCTTGGGTAAGTTCAACGCGGATCGCCGTCAGAATCGGTTATTTAGTAGCCGTCGCTGG
>JAYWHF010000221.1:0-4205 GCA_043777855.1 Gammaproteobacteria bacterium
GTGTTAAGCACGGCACTTTGCGGCTAAAAGATAAAATCATTCTCAAGACCATTGGTAAGTCGCAAATTGTCGACGGCGTAGGCGTATTCAGCCCCAAGCTCACGCAGTTAAAAGAATTGAAGGCCGGTGAAGTAGGTTTTGTGGTTGCGGGCATTAAAGACATTCACGGCGCTCCAGTGGGCGACACTATTACCCATGCATCTACGCCAGATGTGCTGCCGCTGGACGGTTTCCAAAAAATCAAACCACAAGTTTATGCGGGTATGTTTCCGGTTAGCTCGGATGATTTTGAAGACTTTCGCGAAGCATTAGCAAAGCTCACACTAAATGATGCATCACTGTTTTATGAGCCAGAAAGTTCCGATGCCCTCGGTTTTGGGTTTCGCTGTGGCTTTCTAGGCATGCTGCATATGGAAATTATTCAGGAACGCTTGGAGCGTGAATACAATTTAGACCTAATTACCACGGCGCCAACCGTCGTCTATGAAGTGGTGAACAACAAAGGTGAAACTATTTACGTGGACAACCCGTCCAAGCTTCCAGAACCGGGGTTGATCCAAGAAATGCGCGAGCCGATTGTGGAAGCCAATATTCTGGTGCCACAGGAACATTTGGGTAATGTGATTACGCTTTGTATCGAAAAACGCGGAACCCAAAAGGATTTGCAGTTTACCGGTTCACAAGTGTCTGTTCGTTACGAGCTACCAATGAATGAGGTGGTGACTGACTTTTTTGATCGCCTTAAATCGGTAAGTCGTGGTTTTGCATCTTTGGACTATAGTTTTATCCGTTTTCAAACTGCAAATTTGGTGCGTTTGGATGTATTGATTAACGGCGAAAAAGTGGATGCCTTAGCGATCATTGTGCATCGCGATAAAGCCCATAAAATTGGCCATTCATTAACAGACAAAATGAAAGAATTGATTCCACGACAAATGTATGACGTAGCAATTCAAGCTGCCATTGGCGGGCAGATAGTCGCGCGCTCTACGGTAAAAGCATTGCGTAAAGATGTAACCGCAAAATGTTATGGCGGCGATGCAACGCGCAAGAAAAAACTGCTTGAGAAACAAAAAGCAGGTAAGAAGCGCATGAAGCAGGTGGGTAATGTTGAAATTCCACAAGCTGCTTTTTTCGCCGTGTTGAAAATTGATAATTAATTTGCAAAGGAAATTTGATGAACGTTAATCTCCCTTTAATTCTGACGCTGGCGGTATTAATAAGCGGCGCTATTTGGCTGTTCGATGTTTTGGTACTGGCGCGCCCACGCAAGGCAAGATTGGCAGTGGTCGATCAGCAGTTCCAGAAAGTTGAGCTATCAGAGCTCCAGAAAAATGACGCTTACCAAACCGCTAAAACGGTTGCTACTCAAGAGCCGGTACTGGTGGAATATGCCAAATCATTTTTTCCGGTTTTGTTTATTGTGTTTTTCCTACGTTCATTTTTAGTTGAGCCCTTTCAAATTCCATCGGGCTCTATGATTCCCACGTTGCAAATTGGTGATTTTATTCTGGTGAATAAATTTGCCTACGGTCTTCGCGTTCCTGTATTGAATAAAACGTTTATTCCAGTGGGCGATCCCAAGCGCGGTGATGTCATGGTTTTTTTCCCGCCGCATCGTCCGGATACCTATTACATTAAGCGCGTGATTGGTTTGCCGGGTGATGAAATTTCTTATGTGAGCCATCAATTAATGATTAATGGCGAGGTTGTACCCGAGAAATTACAGGCTATGCTTCCAGTAGGTGAGCCTATGTATCGTGCTGTGACCGAGACGCTTGATGGCAAAGAATTTACGGCCTACAAACATTTAATCCCTGGATATTTAAGTCGTCGTGGCTCATGGAAAGTGCCTGCAGGCCATTACTTTATGATGGGCGACAATCGCGACAATAGCGCGGACAGCCGCGATTGGGGTTTTGTGTCTGAAGATGCCATCGTTGGCAAAGCGTTTGCGGTGTGGATGCATTGGGAAAAGTTTCTCAGCATTCCAAGCTTTGATAATGTGGGTGTTGTTCAATAACTGATAGTTAACGGCTAGGTATGTCTATGAATAACTTACAAAAACAACGCGGCATGGGTCTGATCAATTTAGTGTTGGTATTGCTTGTTTGTGCGTTTTGCGCAACCTTTGCGTTTAAGGTTGTACCCATGTATGCGGAAAACCGCTATATCATTTCCGGGTTAAGAGAGCTAATAGATGCTGGTTCCACGCTCGAGCAAATGACGGATGCGGAAATTAGAAAAAGAATGAATAATTTTTACATGTTGAACAACGTCCGCAGCCAAGATAATAATAAAATTGATATTACAAGAACTACTAATCGGTTGATTGTTAAAATTGACTACGAAGCCAGATCTACGCTGCTCGCTAATATTGACATAGTGATGAACTTTAAGAATCATTTGGATTCTCAACATCCTCAAGAGTGTTGTGAGCCTAAGGATGACGTTAGTGTTAAAGCAAAGTATTAAATACGAGCGGTTACAGCGGCGTTTAGGTTATGAATTTAAAGAACAAAAATTGCTTGAGCTTGCGTTGACGCACCGTAGTTACGGTGCAAACAACAATGAAAGGCTTGAATTTCTAGGTGATTCCATTCTTAATTTTGTTATTGGCGATGCACTTTTTCGCCGCTTTCCAGACGCTCGTGAAGGGCAGTTAAGTCGCATTCGCGCATTGTTAGTTAAGGGCGAAACGCTCGCCGAGATGGCTCGCGAGTTTTTGTTGGGTGAATGTCTTATTTTAGGTGAAGGAGAAATGAAATCCGGTGGGCATCAACGTGATTCCATTCTCGCGGATTCTGTCGAAGCTTTAATTGGCGCCATTTTTACGGAAACCGATTTCGAAACTTGTCGCCGACAAGTGCTAAATTGGTACGAAAAGCGTTTGTCGCTGCTGTCTCCAGATACTACGGATAAAGATCCGAAATCGCGGTTACAGGAATATTTGCAAGCGCAGCACAAGCCACTCCCTGAATATGAGGTTGTCGAAACACTCGGCGAAGCGCATGCCCAACTATTTACTATTGAGTGTCGTGTTGTAGTTCTCGCGCAGGCCGTTCGAGCACAAGCGAGTAATCGTCGTGAAGCAGAGAAGTTAGCTGCCGTTGAAGTTTTACGCCTACTCAATATTTAATTATTTCCTCGAATTTTCTCCTCAGGTTTTGCTATGTCAGATACAACTGATTCTCCAACCATGCGTTGTGGCTATGTGGCCATTGTGGGGCGCCCGAACGTAGGGAAATCCACTTTGCTTAACCATATGTTAGGGCAAAAAATTAGCATAACCTCGCGTAAACCGCAGACAACCCGTAACAACGTGGTTGGTATAAAAACCGAAGGAGATATACAAATTATATTTGTGGATACTCCGGGCCTACATTTGGGGCAGCAAAAGGCGATCAATCGATACATGAACCGCGCGGCCAGCACGGCAATGAAAGATGTTGACGTGGTGGTTTTTATGGTCGACAGATTTATCTGGACCGAGGAGGATGAAGCCGTAGCGAAACAACTTAATTTTATTAGCTCACCCATTATTCTTGCCGTCAACAAGGTGGATCAAATTGATGATAAGGAAGCCTTGCTACCGCATTTGCAAAAACTCACTGAAAAATTAAATGTGGCGGAGATTATTCCCTTGTCGGCGTTGCGAGATATCAACCTTGATCGCTTGGAGACTCTGTTAATTCAAAGATTGCCTCATGCCGTACATTTGTACCCTGAGGATCAGATCACTGATCGCAGCTCAAGGTTCATGGCCGCTGAAATTGTGCGTGAAAAAATCACGCGGCAGTTAGGTGACGAATTACCCTATCAAATGGCGGTTGAAATTGAAGAGTTTAAGCAGGAGGGAAATTTGTTAAATATTTCTGCGTTAATTTTAGTTGAGCGCGATGGGCAGAAAAAAATTCTGATTGGTGATAAGGGTGAGCGCATTAAACTTGTTGGACAGCAAGCACGTCTGGATATGGAGAAGTTGTTCGACACAAAAATTATGCTGAAGCTTTGGGTGAAAGTAAAATCCGGTTGGTCTGATGATGAGCGTGCAATTAAAAGCCTCGGCTACAATGATTTTTAACTGAGCAATCATTTTTAACTGAGCGAGGCGGATTCAA
Source organism: Gammaproteobacteria bacterium (assembly GCA_043777855.1). Classification (GTDB taxonomy): domain Bacteria; phylum Pseudomonadota; class Gammaproteobacteria; order Pseudomonadales; family Cellvibrionaceae; genus Cellvibrio. The sequence continues at coordinate 4,122 of JAYWHF010000221.1, forward strand.
CTGCGAAGTGCATAACCATTTAAGCAGCTAAAGCCGCCATTTCTTCTTGCATTAAAACAGCTGGCGTTTTGAATTCCAACGTTT